>NZ_JBPKJK010000124.1:0-27330 GCF_051756985.1 Saccharothrix sabaoui | reverse complement strand
TCAGTCGTCTTTCTTGCTGTTGTAACGCTTTTCCGCGGTGGCGTACTCGGCGGAGTACTCTGCCAGCGCGCGATCCTCGATCTCACCGCGGCGAAGCTGTGCGGCCAGCTCCTCGAGAGACATCGCGGTCACCTCTCTCCCACTGATGCATCACGCATTCAGGCGATACACCAGCCGTATTCTCGGGTTCACGTTACGCAATGTCAAGGCAACTGCGTGAACGTTGGTCCGATTGGGGGATCAAGTTGAGACACTGAGCCAGACGGCCCCCGCTCGACCACGCCTGAACGGCGGTGCGTCACGAGGGCCGTTCGCGTTTCAGCTCCTGGTCGCCCGGTCGAACTCGGCCTTCGGCTCGTGGATCTGCCCGAGGGCCACGACCTCGCGGCCCGAGAACAGCGCCTGCGTCCAGTCCACGAAAACCCGGAACTTCCGGTTGACCGTGGGCATGAACATCACGTGGTAGCTGCGGTGCATGAACCAGGCGAGGACGCCCTTGAGGCGGATGCCGTACACGTCCGCGACGCCCTTGTAGAGGCCGAGGCCGGCCACCGAGCCCACGTACTTGTGATGGTAGTCCTTCGGCTTGCCGCCGCGCAGGCTCGCCACGATGTTCTTCGCGAGCAGCTTCGACTGGCGGATGGCGTGCTGCGCGTTGGGCACGCAGGTCGCCGTCGGGTCCTCCTCGGTGCGCGACAGGTCCGGCACCGCCGAGCAGTCGCCCGCCGCCCACACGCCCGGCAGGCCCACGACCTGCATGGCGGCCGTGCACTGCACGCGACCGCGCGGGTCCAGCGGCAGGTCGGTGTCGCGCAGCATCGGGTTGGCCTTCATGCCGGCCGTCCAGATGATGGTGTCCGAGTCGAACTCGGTGCCGTCGTCGAGGACGACGTGGCCGCCCTCCATCGTCTTCACGCGGGTGTCGAGGTAGCACGTGATGCCGCGCTTCTCCAGCTGCTCGACCGTGTAGACGCCGAGCCGGGCGCTCACCTCGGGCATGATCCGGTTGGTCGCCTCGACCAGCACCCAGTGCATGTCCGCCGCCGTGAGGCCCTCGTAGTAGCGCAGGGCGTAGCGGGCCATGTCCTCCAGCTCCGCCAGCGTCTCGATGCCGGCGAAGCCGCCGCCGATGACGACGAAGCTCAGCAGGCGCTTGCGCAGCTCCGGGTCGTTCGTGCTGGCCGCCTGGTCCAGCCGCGACAGCACGTGGTTGCGCAGGTAGATGGCCTCGCCGATGGTCTTCATGCCGATGCCGACCTCGGGCAGGCCGGGGATCGGCAGGGTGCGCGAGATGGCGCCCAGCGCCGAGACCAGCACGTCGTACTCGAACTCCTCGACGTGGCCGTCGGCGAGCGAGACCGTGACGGTCTTGCGCGAGTGCTCGATCTTCGTGGCGCGGCCCGTGACGACGTGGCAGCGGTTGAGCACCTTGCGCAGCGGCACCACGACGTGGCGCGGCTCGATGGAACCGGCCGCCGCCTCGGGGAGGAACGGCTGGTAGGTCATGTGCGGCTGGGGGTCGATCACCGTGACGGACGCCTCGCCGGAACGCAGCTTCTTCTGCAAGCCCAGCGCGGTGTACATGCCGACGTACCCACCGCCGACGATCACGATCCGTGTGGGTTGCGACTTCACAGCAGCCATACACACATGGTCGCACCGAGGAGGGCATTAGCGCGCATCGACGGGGCCCGTTGTGACCACTGTCGCCGGGTGACGGTCGACACTCGGCCGCTGACCAGCAACGGGGGGTGAAGCCGCTGAGAGGAACGATCCAGATGTTCAGCTCGCGCTGAGCCGCGGGGCCCGTTCCCTCAGCCCCGCCGGCGCAGCAGGAGGACCGCCGCGACGGCCAGCCCGAGGGCGCACAGCAGGGCCACGACCTCCACCGGTGCGTCCGTTCGGCCGTCCGGCAACAGGATGACGAGCCCGCCGAGCGCGAACACGCCCAGTTGAACACCGGCGAACCTCCTCGCCGGTGCCCTTAACACCTCCGGGTGAATGCGGGAGCGGACCGGGACGAGGGCCGCGTAGGCGGCCAGCACGTGCAGCAGGTGCAGCAGCACGACCAGCGCGAAGACGGCCGGCCAGCGCGGTCCGCCGGACGCGAGCACGATCGCCGCCGCCGGGTAGCCGATGAGCAGCGCGACCGCCGCGGACGCCGGGATCGCCGCCGCGGCGGCGGCCAGCACCAGGTAGAGGGCGAGTGCGAGCCCCTCCACGCCGTTGAGGGCGAGCACCGCGGCCACCGCCGCGCAGTCCGCCGCGATGGCCGCCCGCAGCGTCCAGCCGGGCAGCCCCCGGCCCAGCCGCGCGCCCGCCGCGCCCGTGCCGTCCCCCGTGCCCGCCGGGTCACTCCCCGAATCGCCCGACGCCCGCCGCGCGCCCGTGCCGTCCCCGGTGCTCACCGCGTCACCCCCCGTCCACCGCGCGCCCGGCGCAGCACGCCCGCGATCGGCTCGCCCCACCCGACGACGGCCACGCCGTGCCGCCGCATCGCCTCCAGCCGCACGTCGTGCTCCGCCCGGATCACCGCCGCCGCGACCTCGCCCCACGGCGCGTCCCGGTCGGCGCTCAGCGGCGAGGGCAGCACGTCCACCGCCAGCACGACGTTGCCGCGCCGCGCGGCGTGCACGGCCAGCTCCACCACGTCCGCGTCGAGGAACGTCGACAGCACGACCACCAGCGCGCCGTGCGGCACCTGCTCGGGCCGCAGCACGGGCCGCTGCGCCCACCCCGCGGACCGCGCGCACACCACGAGCTGGGTGCGCAGCCGCAGCAGCTGCCGCCGTCCCGCGCCCGGCCGCACGCCGAGCCGCGGCCGGGCCAGGTCCACCAGGGCCACCCGGTCGCCCTGCCGCAGGTAGCCGGCGGCCAGCGACGCCGCCGCCCGCACCGCGAGGTCGAGGCTGCCGCCGGGCCGCACCGTGGCGTCGCGCACCGCCGCCGACCACTCCCCCAGGTCCGCGCCCACGTCCAGGCGGGTGTCCAGGGCGAGCACGACGTCCGCGTCGGCCTCCGCGTGGTGCTCGC
Organism: Saccharothrix sabaoui; assembly: GCF_051756985.1. NCBI lineage: Bacteria > Bacillati > Actinomycetota > Actinomycetes > Pseudonocardiales > Pseudonocardiaceae > Saccharothrix > Saccharothrix sabaoui. Next base: position 24,297 of record NZ_JBPKJK010000124.1, on the reverse strand, counting down.
GCACGTGCAGGCTCGTCCCCGCCGGCGACCCGGCCATCGCGCCGCTGCGCAGCGACACCCGCCAGTCGACGCGGCGCAGCCGGTCCCCCGGCTGGAACGCCCGGATGTCGCGCAGCTCCACCGAGTCGCCCGGCCGCCGCGACCGGTGCGCGCCGACCAGGCCCACCGCCCGCGCGGGCAGCAGGCCGGCGGGCAGCGGCTCGACCGGCGGCAGGATCACCCGGCCGCGCTCGCCGGCCGTGACGGGGCCGTGCACGAGCAGCGCGTCCGGCCCGGCCACCAGGTGGTCGGGCCGCAGGTCGACGCCCTCGCCCCACGCGTCGCGGCGCAGCACCACCTCGATCCGCCGGGAGGTGGCGGGCAGCAGGTGCACCGGGCCGACGCCCCCGTCCCCGGCGGGCAGCCGGACCGCCAGCAGCTCCGCGCCCCGGCCCGGGTCGACGTCGACCGCGGACGTCGCCGCGCCGACCTCGCCCGTGCGGGGCAGGTCGCGGACCCGCACCGCCGGGGTGCCGCCGACCGGCGCGGTGAGCGCGAGCAGCGTCGACACCAGCAGGGGCGCGCCGATCAGCACCAGCTCGACCCGGTGCAGCAGCACGCCGAGCACGACCGGGCCCACGCCCAGCGCGAGGCCGCGCACCAGCGCGTCGGTGGGGTGCCAGTGCGCGCCCCGGCCGCCGGTGAGCGCCTCCCGCAGCCGCCGCGCCCGGCCGTCCGGCGCGTCGGCGCTCACGACCGGCTGCTCGCGGGGCCCGCGACCCGGCCCAGCAGCTCGGTGACGACCTCCACGCCCGTGGTGCCGGACGTCCACGTCTCCGGGCGCAGGGTCAGGCGGTGCGCCAGCGCGGGCACCGCGCACTCCTTCACGTCCTCGGGCAGCACGAAGTCCCGGCCGTCCAGCACGGCCAGCGCGCGGGCCACGAGCACCAGCGCCTGCGCGCCGCGCGGCGACGCGCCGACCTCGACGGCGGGGTGCGCGCGGGTCGCGGCGGCCAGGTCCACGCAGTAGCGCAGCACGTCGTCGTCCACCGCGACCTGCTCGACGCCCCACTGGAGCAGCCGCAGCCGCTCGGTGTCGAGCACCGGTTCGACCTCGGTCTCCTCGCGCCGCCGGGCCAGCCTGCGGCGCAGCACCTCGACCTCCTCGGCGGGCGGCGGGTAGCCGATGTCCAGGCGCAGCAGGAACCGGTCGAGCTGGGCCTCGGGCAGCGGGTAGGTGCCCTCGTACTCGACCGGGTTCGCGGTGGCCAGCACGTGGAAGGGGCGCGGCAGCGGGAACGTGCGGCCCTCGACCGTGACCTGCCGCTCCTGCATGGCCTCCAGCAGCGCGGACTGCGTCTTGGGCGGCGTGCGGTTGATCTCGTCGGCCAGCAGCAGGCCGGTGAACAGCGGGCCCTCGCGGAAGGTGAAGCCCTGGTCGGCCGGGTTGTAGAGGAACGAGCCGGTGACGTCGGCGGGCAGCAGGTCGGGCGTGCACTGGAGGCGGGTGAACTCCAGCCGGAGCGCCTGCGCGAGGCTGCGCGCCATCAGCGTCTTGCCCAGGCCGGGCACGTCCTCCAGCAGCACGTGCCCGCCGGCGAGGACGGCCGCGAGCGCGAGCCTCAACGACCGCTCCCGGCCCACGACGACGGTGCCGACGGCGGCCAGCACGGCCTTGGCCTCGGTCGCGACGGCGCTGGGCGGGGGTGGCGGGGGCGGGGTGGTCACAGCTTCTCCAGGAGGTCGACGAGCCTCGCGGGCTCGGGCAGCGGCGCGGTCGGGTCGGTGAGCAGGCGGTGCAGCTCGGGCCCGAGGACGTCGCGCGCCCTCGGGTCGTGCACGTCGGGGATGCCGTGCCGCTGCCGCAGCCGGGCGTCGGCGAGGCGGCGCAGGCGCGGTTGGACGCGGGTCCTGAAGCGGTCCTGGTCGACCGCGGCCTCGGCGAGCCGCCCGGCGAGCGCGTCGGCCTGCGTGCTGGTGGCCCCGGCGACGTGCGCGGGCGGCGGCGCCCAGACGACGTCGGTGGCGCGCGGCAGGCGTGCCACGAGCAGCGCCAACCCGGCCGCGGGCAGCGCGCACAGCACCGCCCAGTGCACCGGCGCGCCGTACCTGACCAGCAGGAACGCGGTGACCACCGCGGCCACGACGGCCAGCGCCACGGCCCGGCCCATCCCGGCGAGCGGCGTCACCGCAGGTCCCGCACGACGCGCTCCAGGGCCTCGGCGGCCGTGCGGGCGTCCTCCTCGGTCACCTCGGCGACCCCGAACCGCGCCCGCTGGTAGGCGCGGCGCAGCGCGCCGGTGGCCTCCTCGTCGACCCGGTGGCGGGCGAGCAGGTCGCCGGTGAACTCGGTGGGCGTCTGGTGCCCCCGCCGCGGCACGCCGCTGTCCTCGGCGGCGCGTTCGAGCGCGAGCCAGGCGGCGACGACCGCGTCACCCGGCGGCCCGCCCCGGTCGGCCCGCAGCTCGGCCAGCGCCTCGGTGGCGCGGCGCAGCAGGATCGCGGGCGCGTCCGCGTGGCCCGGGTCGAGCACCGGCGCGTCGACCGCGCCGCCCCTCCCCCGGCGACGGCGGCGGCGGTGCGCGCCGAGCGCGACGAGCAGCCCCACCACCACGATCAGCGCCACCGCGACCAGCACGATCAGCAGCGCGGCGAACGACCCGCCCACCACCGACCCGCCCACACCGGTGTCCAGCACCTCGGTGGCGGCGGTGACCGTCGTCGTGGGCGCGTCCTCGTCGCCCGCGGCCCGCGGCGCGTACACCACCGGCGACGCGCCGCGCGCGGCGAACGCCACCAGGACGAGCGCGGACCCCGTGAGGAGGACGAGCGCGAGCCGGGGCTTCATGGCACCAGGATGCCCTGCGGTCCCGCGACCCCGCCGGGCTTCGGCGGAAGCGGGCGCGCCGCCGACCGGACCCGTCGGCACGAGCACGGACCGCGACTCCGATCGTAGAGTTCGACCATGACGGACAAGACCACCGAAGAACAGCCCGAGGACGCCGGGAAGGGCACCGCGGAGGACCTCCCGACCGACGACCTGGTCACCACCCAGCACAGCATCACCGTCAAGCGGCGCAAGCTGAACTACACCACGACCACCGGTCGGGTGGTGCTGCGCCAGGAGGTGCTGACCGACGGCAAGTTCGACGGGCACCAGCCGAAGGCCGAGGTCTTCGTCACCGCCTACACCCTGGACGGCGCGGACCCGGCCCGGCGGCCGGTGACGTTCGCGTTCAACGGCGGTCCGGGCTCCTCCAGCGTGTGGCTGCACCTGGGGCTGCTCGGGCCGCGCCGCGTGGTCTCCGGCGACGTGGGCGACCTGGCGCCGCCGCCGTACGACCTGGTCGACAACGCCGAGACGCTGCTCGCGCACAGCGACCTGGTGTTCATCGACCCCGTGTCCACCGGGTACTCGCGGGCCGTGAAGGGCGAGAAGCCCGGCCAGTACCACGGGTTCCAGGGCGACCTGGAGTCCGTCGGCGAGGTCGTCCGGCTGTGGACGTCCCGCAACGGCCGGTGGATGTCGCCGAAGTTCCTCGCGGGCGAGTCGTACGGCACGACCCGCGCGGCCGGCCTCGCCGACCACCTCCAGACCCGCTACGGCATGTACCTCAACGGGCTGATGCTCATCTCGTCCGTCCTGGACTTCGCCACGCTGGACTTCAGCGAGGGCAACGACCTGCCGCACACCCTGTTCCTGCCCACGTACGCGGCGATCGCGCACTACCACGGCCTGCACGGCGACCGGTCGTTGGAGGACGTGCTGGCCGACGCCGAGGACTTCGCCTCCCGCGACTACCCGTGGGCGCTGGCGCGCGGCAACCGGCTGACCGCCGAGGAGCGCGAGGCCGCCGTGACCCGCCTCGCGGGGCTGACCGGCCTGTCCACCGACTACGTGGACCGGGTGGACCTGAGGATCGAGCACGTCCGGTTCTTCACCGAGCTGCTGCGCGACCGGCGGCTCGTCGTCGGCCGGCTGGACTCGCGCTTCACCGGCCCGGAGGTCGACCACGGGCGGGAGCACTTCAGCCAGGACCCGTCGTACTCGGCGATCCTCGGGCCGTACACGGCGGCGCTGAACCACTACGTGCGCGCCGAGCTGGGCTACGAGAACGACCTGCCGTACGAGATCCTGACCGGCAACGTGCGGCCGTGGTCGTACAAGGAGTTCGAGGGGGTGCACGTGACGGTGGCCGACCGGCTGGCGGCGGCGATGCGCGCCAACCCGCACCTGAAGGTGCACGTCGCGTACGGCCACCTGGACGGGGCGACCCCGTACTACGCGGCCGAGCACGTGGTGGCGCACCTGCGCGTCCCGGCCGAGCTGCACGCCAACATCGAGCACGCCTACTACCCCGCGGGCCACATGATGTACGTCCACGAGCCGTCCCGCGTGCAGCAGTCGAAGGACCTGGCCGCCTTCGTCCAGTCAGCCTCCAACCGCTGACCCGGTCATGAGCGCATGACACACAGGTCGTGAGCGCATGACACGCCGAGCACACCGCGTGTCATGCGCTCACAGCCGGCGTGTCATGCGCTCACGACCCTCGTGTCATGCGCTCACGGGACGACGTGGCGTTCTTCGGCGAAGTGGCAGGCGCTCGGGTGGTCGCCCACGCGGGTGACCAGGGCGGGTTCCTCGACGGCGCAGACGTCCTGCGCCTTCCAGCACCGGGTGCGGAAGCGGCAGCCCGACGGCGGGTCGATCGGGGACGGCACGTCGCCGGTCAGCCGGATCACGTCCCGCCGCCCGCGCAACGACGGGTCGGGCACCGGCACGGCCGACAGCAGGGCCTGCGTGTACGGGTGCGTGGGGTGCTCGTAGATCTCCCGCTCGGTGCCGATCTCCACGATCTTCCCGAGGTACATCACGGCCACCCGGTCGGACAGGTGCCGCACCACGGACAGGTCGTGCGCGATGAACACGTACGACAGCCCGAACCCCGACTGCAACGACGCCAGCAGGTTCATCACCTGCGCCTGGATGGACACGTCCAGCGCGGACACCGGCTCGTCGCACACGATCACCTTCGGCCGCAGCGCCAGCGCCCGCGCGATGCCGACCCGCTGCCGCTGCCCGCCGGAGAACTGGTGCGGGTAGCGGTTGACGTGCTCCGGGTTCAACCCGACCACGTCGAGCAGCTCGCGCACCCGCCCGGCCCGCGACCCGCGCGGCGCGACCTCGGGGTGGATGTCGAACGGCTCGCCGATGATGTCGCCCACGGTCATCCGCGGGTTCAGCGAGGTGTACGGGTCCTGGAGCACGATCTGCATGTCGCGCCGCCACGCCTTCAGCGCGGCCCCGCGCAGCGAGAACATCGGCGCGCCCTCGAACAGCGCCGTCCCGGCCGTGGGCGGTTCCAGGCGCATCAGCACCTGCGCGAGCGTGGACTTGCCGCAGCCCGACTCGCCCACCACGCCCAGGGTCTCCCCCGCGCGCAGCGAGAACGACACGTCGTCGACGGCGCGCACTTGCCCGATCGTGCGCCGGAACAGCACCCCGCGCGTCACCGGGAAGTGCTTGACCAGCCCCCGGACCTCCAGCAGCTCAGCCACGGACGACCTCCTCCGCGAAGTGGCACGCACTGCCCCGCCCCGCACCCAGCGGCACGAACGCGGGCACGTCCACCGCGCACACGGCCTCGGCGCGCGGGCACCGCGGGTGGAACGGGCACCCCGGCGGGATGCGCAGCAGGCTCGGCGGCAGCCCCCGGATGGTCTCCAGCGCCGAGTGCTTCGACGAGTCCAGCCGCGGCAGCGACCGCATCAGCGCCGCCGTGTACGGGTGGCCGGGCGAGCGGAACAGCGACAGCGCGTCGGCCTCCTCCACGATCCGCCCCGCGTACATCACCGCGATCCGGTCGGCGACCTCGGCGACCACGCCCAGGTCGTGCGTGATCAGCACCAGCCCCATGGACCGCTCGCGCTGGATCTCCTTGAGCAGGTCCATGACCTGCGCCTGCACGGTCACGTCGAGCGCCGTCGTGGGCTCGTCGGCGATCAGCACCTCCGGGTCCAGCGCCAGCGCCATCGCGATCATCGCCCGCTGCCGCATGCCGCCGGAGAACTGGTGCGGGTACTCGCGCACCCGCTGCGCCGCCGACGGGATGCGCACCAGGTCGAGCAGCTCGATCGCCCGCGCCCGCGCCTGGGACCGGCTCATCCCGCGCCGCAGCCGCAGCTGCTCCTCGATCTGGAACCCGACCGTGAACACGGGGTTCAGCGCGGACAGCGCGTCCTGGAAGATCATCGCCACGCCGGACGCCCGCACCGCGCGACGCCGTTCCGGTGAGGCGGTCAGCAGCTCCTCGCCGCGGAACCGCACGGAACCGCGGGTGACGAACGCGGGCGGCGTGTCCAGGATGCCCATGACGGCCTGCGCGGTGACGCTCTTGCCCGACCCGGACTCGCCGAGCACGGCCAGCGTCTCCCCCGCGTCCACGCGGTAGGTCACGCCGTTGAGCACCCGCGCCACGCCGTCGCGGGTGCGGAACTCGACGTGCAGGTCTTCGACTTCCAGCACAGCCCACCTCACCGCAACTTGGGGTCGAGGGCTTCGCGCACGGCGTCGCCCAGCATCACGAACGCCAGCACGGTGGCGGTCAGGAACCCCGCCGGGAACAGCAGGGCGTGCGGCGCCACCCGCAGGTAGTCCTTGGCGCCGCTGATCATCACGCCCCACGACACGACCGGCGGGCGCAGCCCGATGCCCAGGTAGGACAGGGTCGCCTCGGCCCCGATGAACGCGCCGAGCGCGATGGTCGAGTACACGAGCACGGGCGCCACGCAGTTGGGCAGCATGTGCTTGCCGATGATCCGCGACGCCGGCGCGCCGAGCGCCCGCGCCGCCTTCACGTAGTCCTGCTGCTTGGCCGCGACGGCGGTGGACCGCATGATCCGCATGGCCACCGGCCAGGACAGCACCGTGATGGACAGCACGACCTGGGCGACGATCCGCACCGGCCCGGCGCCGCCGCCCGCGTTCAGCGTGGTGAGGATGACGATCGCGCCGAGCACGAACGGCACGCCCACGAACACGTCGGCGACCCGCGACACCAGCGCGTCCGGCCACCCGCCGTAGAACCCGGCCAGCATCCCGACCGACGCGCCGAGGAGCACCACGCCCACCGTGGACAGCAGGCCGACCACGATGGACGCCCGCGCGCCGTGCACGACCCGGGTGTAGATGTCGTAGCCCTGGTTGTCGTAGCCGAACCACGCCTCGGACGACGGCGCGCCGCGCGAGCGGGACAGCTGCGCGAGGTTCGGGTCGCCGGGCGCGAACAGCCCCGGGAACGCCGCCATCAGCACGACCAGCAGGATCAGCGACACGGCCACCCAGAACAGGGTGCGGCGGCGCAGGGTGTGCCAGGCGTCGCCGAACAGGCCGCGGGGGCGTTCCTCGACCAGGGAGGCGATCTGCTCAGTCATAGCGAATCCTCGGGTCCAGGACGGCGTAGAGGAGGTCCACCAGCAGCGTCATCAGCAGGTACACGAGCACCAGGACGGTGACCACGCCGGTCACCATCGCGCCGTCCTTGGTGAGGATCGACCGGAACACCAGGCCGCCGACGCCGGGCACGTTGAAGATGCCCTCGGTGACGATCGCGCCGCCGAGGAACGCGCCCAGGTCCGTGCCCAGGAACGTGATCACCGGGATGAGCGAGTTGCGCAGCAGGTGCACGCCCACCACCCGGCGCGGCGGCAGGCCCTTGGCCAGCGCGGTGCGCACGTAGTCCGCGCGCCGGTTCTCCGAGATGCTCGCCCGCGACAGCCGCGCCACGTACGCCATGGACAGCGACGCCAGCACGAATCCGGGCACGACCAGGTTGCCGATGGTCGGCGACGTCACGGTCGGCGGTATCCAGCCGAGCTGGAGCCCGAACACGAGCTGCACCACGTACCCGGTGACGAACACCGGGATGGAGATCAGGAACAGCGTCGACACCAGCACCAGGCTGTCCAGGAACCCGCGGTTGCGCAGGCCGGACACCACGCCGGCGGTGATGCCGATGACCGCCTCGACGACCAGCGCCACCAGGGCGAGCTTGAGCGTGACGGGGAACGTCGCCGCGATCCGGTCGGCGACCTGGAGCCCCGACGAGGTCAGCCCGAAGTCCCCCTGGAGCAGGTTCAGCAGGTACTTGCCGTACTGCACGAGCAGCGGGTCGTCGAGGTTGAACCGGTCCCGCATCGCCGACACGTACGACGCGGGGCAGTCGCGCTCGCCGCACTTGCCCTCGAACGGGTCGCCGGGGACGGCCCACACCATCACGTAGATCAGGAACGTCGTCCCGAGGAACACCGGGACCATCTGCAACAGCCTGCGCAGCACGTAACGCCCCAACGGAGCCTCCCACCGCCGGGGGTCGGCCCGGTCCCGCCCCGGCGGGGGCGGACCCGGACCGACCCGTCACCCCAGAGCGCTATGCCACTTCCACGGAGTACAGGTCGAGGGTGCGGAACGGGTCGAGGTTCGCGACCTTGAGCCGGTCGGACTTGCCGCCGACGGTGAACTGCGTCCACAGCGGCACGGTCGGCACGTCGGGCGCCATGATCCGCTCGGCCTCCAGGTAGAGGTCGATGGCCTCGTCCTCGCTGGTCGCCTTGTCGGCCTCGGCGAGCTTCGCGTCGAACGCCGGGTTGCTGTAGAGCCCGTCGTTGGAGGACGAGCCGGTGCGGTACAGCGGCGTCAGCCAGTTCTCGATCGACGGGTAGTCGGCGATCCAGCCCGCCCGGTACATGCCGGTCATCTCGTGCGCGTTGACCTTCTGCCGGAACTCGCCGAAGCTCGTCGACGGCACGAACCGCGCCTCGACGCCGAGGGTGTTCTTGATGCTGTTCGCCACGGCCTCGGCCCACTCCTGGTGGCCGCCGTCCGTGTTGGACAGCAGGACGATCTCGCCGGTGTAGCCGGACTTGGCGAACGCCTCCTTCGCCTTCTCCGGGTCGAACGTGCAGTAGTCGCCGCACTGGCCGGGCTTGTAACCCTTCATCAACGGGTGCACCCAGCCGTCGGCCGGCTTGCGGGTGCCCTCGAAGATCCGCTGCGTGATCTCCTCGCGGTTGATGGCCATGGAGATCGCGCGCCGCAGGTCCGCGTTGTCGTAGGGCGGCAGGTAGAACGGGAAGGCGATGGTCTGCATGTTCAGCGTCTCGCGCTGCACGACCCGGTCGCCGAGGTCCGTCTCGTACTTCTTGCCCGCCAGGGCGTTCGGCGGCAGTTCCTCCATGAAGTCCAGGTTGTTCGACACGAGGTCCGCGTAGGCCGACTCGCGGCTCTGGTAGACCTTCAGCGTCAGGTCCTTGAACTTCGGCCTGTCGTCGCCCTTGTAGTCGTCGTTGCGGGTCAGCTTGATGTCGGTGCCGACCGCGCGCGAGACGAACTTGAACGGGCCGTTGCCGATCGGGTTGGCCTCGAACGCCTTCTGGTCCTTGAAGAACGCCTCGGGCAGCGGCGCGAACACCTCGTAGCCGATGGTCACCGGGAAGACGGCGAACGGCTCGGACAGGGTGATCGTGAACTGGTGGTCGCCGTCGACCTTGAGGCCGGACATCTCCTTGACGGCGGGGGTGGGGGCCTCCTGCGGCCCGTCGGCGCCGTCCGGGTCCTTCGGGTGGACCTCGGCGTAGCCCTCGACCTGGGAGAAGAAGCTGGCGCCCTGGGTGGCGTTGGGGCCGTAGGCCGTCCAGTTCCAGGCGTCCACGAAGCTCTTGGCGGTGACCGGCGTCCCGTCGTGGAAGGTCCACCCCTGCTTGATCTTCACGGTGAAGACCCTGGAATCGGTGGTCTCGATGGACTCGGCCATCGCGTTGGCGGGCTGCGCGTCCTCGGAGCGGTACTCGACGAGGCCGGTGAACAGCGGGTCCAGCACCCGGCTGCCGCCCACCTCGGTGGTGTTGCCGGGCACGAGCGGGTTCTCCGGCTCGGTGTTGAAGATGGTGATGGCAGCCTCGGTGTCCGAGCCCGTCGAGGTGTCCTCGGCGGAGCCGCACCCGGCCGCCACGACGACGACCGCGAGTGCTGCCGGGACTAAGCGTGCACGTGACATGGGTCCTCCCACCTGTTCGGTGTGACCGAGCAGAGTCGACCGCTTCCGCAGCGTGGGAGGGACGGTATTCGTGGTGTGGGCGGGGCCACACGGATGCGGCCATTACGACCTGGTCACGACTGATCCCAGTTGACAGTTGCCCACCGCGGCCCCGAAGTCGATCAGCGGAGCCCTCCGGCCGGCCGGACCGACGTGCCCGGCGAGCCCGTGACCAGGGCGGACACCGTCACCGTCCAGCGGGCCGCGCCGACCCCGGACAACGTCGGGCACCGGTCGCGGGCCGCCGGACAACGCCGCCGGCCGAAGTGCCGGGGGTGAGCCGGGTCACGCCAGCGAGAAGGCGATGCCGTCGAGGATGTCGTGCTCGCTCGCCACCAGCTCGGTCACGCCGCGCTCCGCGAGGTGGTCGGCGAGCGCCCGCACGATCAGCGCGCCGCCGCAGATGACGTCCACCCGGCCGGGGTGCACCGGCCCGAGCGCGGCGCGCTCGTCGTGCCGCATGGCGAGCAGCCGGGCCGTCGTCTCCCGGATCTGGTCGACGCCGAGGCGGGCCAGGTGGATCGCGTCGGAGTCGTACTCGGGCAGCCCCCGGGCGAGCGCCACGAGCGTGGTGACGGTGCCCGCGACGCCGATCCACGTGCGGGCCTCCCCGGTGGGCACGGCGTCGAACGCCTCGCCCAGCACGTCCCGCGCCACCCGCACGGCCTCCTCGACCTGCCGCTCGGTGGGCGGGTCGTCGCGCAGGCACCGCTCGGTGAGCCGGACGCACCCGATGTCGACCGACCGGGCCGCCGCGACCGTGCCGCGCACCCCGTCCCACGTGCCGAGCACCAGCTCCGTCGAGCCGCCGCCGACGTCGGAGACGAGGAACGGCCCCTCGTCGGGGTCGAGGTCGGACACGGCGCCGGTGAACGACAGCCGCGCCTCCTCGTCACCGGTGATGACCTCGGCCTCGGCGCCCAGCACCGCGCGCACCATGTCGAAGAACGCGTCGCGGTTGCGCGCGTCCCGGGTCGCGGACGTGGCCACCATCCGGACCCGCTCGGTCCCCTTGCGGCGCAACACGTTCGTGTACTCCACCAGCGCGGCCCTGGTGCGCTCGACCGCGTCCGGGTGCAGCTCGCCGGTGGCGTCGACCCCCTGGCCGAGCCGGACGACCCGCATCTCCCGGTGCACGTCCCGCAACGACCACCCGCCACCGCCCGAGGCGGTCACGTCGGCCACCAGCAGCCGGATCGAGTTCGTCCCGCAGTCGATCGCGGCCACACGCGCCATGCCGGTTACCTCCACGCACTGGGTGCTCGGCCGACAAGCCTAGTGCGCGCCCCGTCCCGGTGCGCGACCCCTCGGGGGTCGCGGCGGTGCGGGGAACCCGTCAGGCGGGCTTCATCGACGAGGTCACCGACGGCGCGGAGTTCGAGCCGACCGACGAGGAGCCCGCCGAGGACGACCCCGCCGAGGAGGAACCGGCCGGCGAGGACCCCGCCGGCGAGTCCGACGTGGCGGCCGGACCGGTCGTGGCCGCCGGGGTGGTGCCCTGCGTGCTCCCGGCGGTGGTGGTCGTCGTCGTCGTGGTGGTCGTCGTCGTCGGCTCGCAGCCCGGCGGGACCGTGGTGGTCGTGGTCGGGGTGGTCGACGTCGTCGTGCCGGTGGTGGTGCTGGTCGGCGCGGTCGGGCAGGTCGGCGTCGTGGTCGTGCTCGACGGCGCCGTCGGGGTCAGCGTGATCGTGGTGCCCGGGTTGCCCGTGGTCGTGCCCGGCGCGGTCGTGGAGGTGGCCGGCGGGTTCGACGTGCCGGGGGGCGGGGTCGAGCCGCCGCCGGGGCTGGTGGAGGAGCTGCCGTCGTTGTCGTCGACGAAGTCCTCGTCCGACCCGACCAGGTCGGGCAGCGGGGTCACGCCGTTCGCGTACAGGTCCGCCCAGTACAGCACCGTGGCGACGTACTCGTTGGAGTGGTTGTAGCGGAACACGGACCGGGCCCGCTGCTCCGGGTCGGCCACGTCCGCGCCGTTCGCGCACAGGTAGTTGCCCGCACCGATGGTGGCGTCGTAGATGTTGTTCGGGTTGCTCTCGCCGTCCTCGTTGCCGTCGGCGGCGTACCCCGCCCACGTGGACGGGATGAACTGCATCGGGCCGACGGCCCGGTCCCACGTGCGGTCGCCGTCGAACCTGCCGCCGTCGGTGTCGCGGATCGCCGCCATGCCGGGGCCGCCGTTGAGCACGGGGCCGAGGATCGGGTTGACCGTGTCGCCGTTCTCGTTCACCCGGCCGCCGCGGGCGTGGCCCGACTCGATGCGGCCGATGCTCGCCAGCAGCGGCCAGTCCAGGTTGCAGTTCGGCGTGGTCTCGGCGACGCGGTCGGCGGCGCGCATGTACGCGTCGAGCACGACGCCCGGGATGCCGTGCTGGCCCTCGCGGAGGAAACCGCCCTCCAGCGGGGGCAGGTCGTCCTCGAACCCGGACGGGTCGTCGGCGTCGGCGAGCAGCGACGCGGACAGCTCGTCGGCCTCCGGCAGGCGTCCGCCGGCGCCCAGCGACCCCCGGTCCAGGGCGAGCGTGCCCAGCACGTCACCCGCGCCGGGCGGGACGGCCTCGATGTCGGACCTGCCGGACAGGGTCACCCAGTCCACCGGGTTCATCCCGTGCAGCAGCGTGGGCACGAGCATCGCCCCCACCGCTGCCGAAGCGAAGCCCCACTGACGTGGCGTCAGCGTGCCCTGGTGGACCTTCGTCCGCTTTCGCGCGCGTCGCTTCGACTTCGGCACAACCACGAACTCCCCATCGCCTCGTCACCCGGCTCACGACCCAGACTGCCTGATCCGAACGGCGGTGTCACGGCCGAGCACGTGCTTTGTGTCCGGAGAACTGCCCTTAGGGACAGTTTTTCACCGTTGACGAGCATTCCCCGCTCGGCCACCACTCGGCCAGCCGCTCCAGCGCCTCGTCGCCGAACGGGTTGACGCCCGGTCCGGCGGCCAGCGCGTGCGCGACGTGCACGTGCAGGCACTTCACGCGGTCCGGCATCCCGCCCGCCGTGACGGTCGTGCCCAGCGGCTCGATGGCGTCGCGCTCGGCCAGGTACAGCTCGTGCGCCCGGCGGTAGCGCGCCGCCAGCTCCGCGTCCTCCGCCAGCCGGTCGGTCATCTCCTTCATCAGGCCGGCCCCTTCGAGCCTGCTGACGTAGGAGTTCAACCGGGAGCAGGTCAGGTAGTACAGCGTGGGGAACGGCGTGCCGTCCTCCAGCCGCGGGCTGGTCTGCACGACCGCCGGGTGCCCGCTCGGGCAGCGCGCGGCGATCTCCCTCATGCCGCGCGGGGCGCGCCCCAGCTGGGCCGCGACCGCTTCCCGGTCCTCGTCGCTCACCGTCATCGTGCCGCCGCCGAATCCCACAACTGCTCGTACCACGCCTTGTCCTCGGCCGGCTCGGTCGCCGGGCGCCGTTCTTCCCTCTCGCGCTCCGCGTCACCGGGGAGCTGCACGACGTAGGGCGTCTCCCCCGGTCGCACGTAGTGCAGCCGCCGCCGCGCCTCCGCCTCCACGTGCGCGGGGTCGGCCAGCTCCTGCTTGCGCCGCTCCAGCTCGGCCACCTCGGCGCGCAGGGTCTCGTGCGAGGCGGTGACCTCGCGCAGCTCCTCGCGCTGGGCCAGGTAGGTGCGCAGGGGCACCGCGATGCTCAGCGCGAGCGCGCACACCACCATGGCGAGCAGGGCGGCCCGGCGGGTGCCGGTCATGCCGAACGCGCCACCGGTGCCCGCGCCCGCCCGGCTGCGCGCCCTCTACTGCGGGCGGCGGGCCGGCGGCCTGCCCTCGGCGGCGCGGGCGCGCGGTGCGCCCGCCCGTCCGGCGTTCCCGCCGGACGCGCCGCTCGCGGCCTTGCCCGTCGACCCCTTGCCCGTCAAACCCTTGCCCGTCGAACCCTTGCCGGACCCGTTCTTGCCGGTCGCGGCCTTGCCGGACGCGCCGCCCGTGCCCTTGCCGGACGCGCCCTTGCCGTCCGTCGCGCGGCGGCCGCGGGCAGGGCGCGCCCCCCGCGCGGCGTCACGGCCGCGTCGGGGGTCGCGCTCCCGTGCCGACATCAGCCCTCCGGCGTGTACCGCGGGAAGGCCAGGTCACCGGCGTAGCGCGCGGCGTCGCCCAGCGCCTCCTCGATGCGCAGGAGCTGGTTGTACTTCGCGGTGCGCTCACCGCGCGCCGGGGCGCCGGTCTTGATCTGGCCCGCGCCGACGGCCACCGCGAGGTCCGCGATCGTGGTGTCCTCGGTCTCGCCCGACCGGTGGGACATCATCGACTTGTAGCCGTACGACGTGGCCAGCGCGACCGCGTCCAGCGTCTCGGACAGCGTGCCGATCTGGTTGACCTTCACCAGCAGCGCGTTGGCCGCGCGGCGGGAGATGCCCTCCTCCAGCCGCTCCGGGTTGGTGACGAACAGGTCGTCGCCGACGATCTGGACGCGCTCGCCCAGCTCGGCGGTCATCTGCACCCAGCCGTCCCAGTCGTCCTCGGACAGCGGGTCCTCGATCGACACCATCGGGTAGGCGTTGACCAGCTCGGTGTAGTAGCCGGTCATCTGCTCGGCGCTGCGCTTGGTCTTCTCGAACGTGTAGGCGCCGTCGGAGTAGAACTCGGTGGCGGCCACGTCGAGGGCCAGCGCGATGTCGCGGCCCGGGGTGAACCCGGCCTTCTCGATCGCGACCAGGATCAGGTCCAGCGCGTCGCGGTTGCTGGACAGGGACGGCGCGAAGCCGCCCTCGTCGCCCAGGCCCGTGCCGAGGCCCTTGGACTTCAGCACCGACTTGAGCGCGTGGTAGGTCTCCGCGCCCCAGCGCAGGGCCTCGCGGAAGCTCTCCGCGCCGATCGGCGCGATCATGAACTCCTGGATGTCCACGTCGGTGTCGGCGTGCGCGCCACCGTTGAGGATGTTCAGCATCGGCACCGGCAGGACGTGCGCGTTCGGGCCGCCGACGTAGCGGAACAGCTCCAGGCCGCTCGACGCCGCCGCCGCCTTCGCCACGGCCAGCGACACGCCCAGGATGGCGTTCGCGCCCAGGCGGGACTTGTCCGGCGTGCCGTCCAGGTCGACCAGCTTCTGGTCGACCACGCGCTGCTCCACGGCCTCGATGCCGACCAGCTCGGGGCCGATCTCGTCGAGCACCGCGGTGACCGCGCGCTCGACGCCCTTGCCCAGGTAGCGCTTGGCGTCGCCGTCCCTCAGCTCGACCGCCTCGTGCTCGCCGGTCGACGCGCCGGACGGAACCGCGGCGCGCTCCAGCGTGCCGTCGTCCAGCGCCACCTCTACCTCGACGGTCGGGTTGCCTCGCGAGTCCAGGATCTCGCGGGCGCCGACCTGCTCGATGACCGCCACGTGCGCTCCCTCGTCAGACCATCTCTGTATCGGTGCCGAGCCTAGTTGGTGCAAGGTGTGGGAGAACGCCGGCTCCGCCGTGGCGTTCGCGTTCACGGGAGGTTACGTCTTGGTTCACCTTTCGCGGGGCGGTTCAGGACCGCTGCTGGTGCTGCTGCACGGCCTGGGCGCGACGGGGTCGGTGTGGCGCTCAGCTGCGGAAAGGTGGCCGGGGTCGTGGCTGGCGGTGGACCTGCCGGGCCACGGCCGGTCGGAGCCGCTGGAGCGGTGCTCGTTCGGCTCGTTCGCCGCGGCGGTGGCGTCCGCCGTCCCGGCCGGCCCGGTCGCCGTGCTGGGCCACTCGCTCGGCGGGGTGGTGGCGCTGGCGCTGGCCAGCGGGTGGTTCGGGGTGGACGTGCGGGCCGCCGCCGGGCTCGGGGTCAAGCTCCGCTGGACCGACGACGAGCTGGCCCGCGCCGCCGCCCTGGCCGCGAAGCCGCCGCGCGTGCTCCCCACCCGCGAGGAGGCGGCCGGCTGGGCGGCGAGGCTCGCGGGCGTGCCGCTGGACGACGGGGTCGCGGAGGTGCCCGGCGGGTGGCGCGCGGCGCTGGACCCGGCCGCGTTCGGGGTGGGTGCGCCGGACGTCGACGGCCTGCTCGCCGCGGCCCGCTGCCCGGTGCTGCTGGCGGCCGGCGAGGACGACCCGATGTGCCCGCCGGAGCACCTGCGCGCGGCCCAGCCGGGCGGGGTGGTGCTGCCCGGCGTCGGGCACAACGCCCACGTGGAGCAACCCGCGTCGATCACCCCGGTGCTCTCGTGGCTGCACGACGCTCTGCTCACGTGACACGCCCGTCCCGTCATCCGGTCGGCTGTCGTACTGCGACCGGATGCGCGGGTAGCGTTGATCGGACCATGACGGACAGCACCTTCGAGGCGTTCCGCCGAGCCGAGGCGCTGCTCGCGGAGCGCCGACCGCTGGAAGCGCTGCGCGAGCTCCGCATCGTGCTCGAAGCAGCACCGGACCAGGCGGGCGTGCAACTGCTCGCGGGGCGGGCCTACCTCGGGTCGGCCCAGCTCAAGCGCGCCGAGGAGGCGTTCCGCAAGGTCGTCGAGATGGACCCGAGCGACCACTTCGCCCGCTTCGCCCTGGGCCGCACCCTGCAACGCCAGAGCCGCCTGCCGGAGGCGCTGACGCAGCTGCGCATCGCGGCGGCGATGAACCCGACGCCGGAGTACCAGGAGGCGCTGGGCGAGGTCAGCGCCCGCCTGGCCGTCGAGCGCGACCGCTGACGCCGGCCCCGTGCCGGTTCAGGCCCCGGGGCCGGTTCAGGCCCCGGTGCTGGCCCGGGCGTACGCCTCGGCCCCGCTGAACACGTTCTGCCCGTACTCGGTCGAGTTGTTGTAGTCCAGCACGGCCGCCCACCAGCCCGACCCCGTGCCCAGGTCGCGGCCCCCGGAGCACAGGTAGCGGGCGGCGGCGAGGGCGGCGTCGTCGATGTCCTGCGGGTCGGGCCGGGCGCCGTCGCCGTTCGCCCGCACCGCGTAGCGGGCCCACGTGGTGGGGATGAACTGCATCGGGCCGACCGCGCGGTCCCACCTGGTGTCGCCGTCGAGCGCCCCGCCGTCGGAGTCCGCGATGGCCTTGAGGCCCGGCGAGCCGTCGAGGGGGATGCCGATGATCGGCTCGGACGGCCGGCCGTCCTCACCCAGCTTCAGACCGCCGATGGTGCCGTGGTGGGACTCGATGCGGCCGATGCCCGCCAGGGTCGCCCACGAGACGCGGCACGACGGGTCCTGGGCGCGCATCAGCAGGTCGGCGACGGCGTAGGCGCGCAGGGCGCGGGCCGGGACGTCGATCTTGTCCGACAGCGACGACGCCCACGCGGCGAGCGGTTCGGCGGTGCCGGTCACGGCGGGCGACGCCTGACCGGTGGCGCCGCCCTCGGGCACCGGGCCGCCCGACCCCGGCGCGGCCTCACCGGGCCGCACCTCCAGGAACGGCACGGGGAACGGCGGGTCGGCGGCTCGGGGCGCGGAGCGGTTGAGCGTGCCCAGCGCCCACGCGCCGCCCGCCACGACGGCGATCAGCAGGAGCACGAGGGACAGGCGCCCGACGAGGTTGCCGACGTGGCCGCGCGGGCGCGGCTCGGGCTTCGGCTTCGACGGCGGCGGGACGACCACGCCACCCAGGCTACGTGCTCGTTCGCCCTCTTCGGGGAACATCACGCGGCGGTCTGCGGGGAATGACCGGAAACCCTGGTCAGGGCCCGTTCACCCGGCGGTCGGGACGGCGCGGGCCCGGCTAAGCCGGGGAGATCGGCGTCGTCCCGCCGCGGGGGACCGGGGGCGGCTGTGGTCGTGGGCATCCTGGTGGCCTTCCTGCTGCCGGTCGTGTCCGGGGCGGCGGTCGGTCCCGCCCGCCCCTGATCAGGACGTCCGGGCGGCGGGCGGCGTTCGCCGGCGGCGCCCCGCCGCCCACCGTGGCCTTCGTCACCGCTCCGGCAGCCCCCGGCCCACCTCGGTCAGGAGCCCGCGCAGCCACCGGTGGCCGGCGTCGTCGACGTGCCGCGGGTGGAACCAGAACGACTGGACGAACGGCGGCGCGGGCCACGGGTGGTCGAGCACGCGCAGGTCGGCGACGCCGCGCAGGAGCCGGGCGAGCCGCCGCTGGATCATCGCGACCCGGTCGGTGCCGGCGACCAGCAGCGGCAGCGACTGGAAGTTCTCCACCGCCACCTCCGGCTCGACGCCGGGTGGGAGCGGGTGCTGGTTCGCGCCCCGGTAGGCGACGACCCACGGCAGCGAGGCCAGCAGCTCGGTCGTGACCGGCTGCCGGGTCGCCGCGCCGCCCTCGGCGGCGATCAGCACCCAGCGGTCCTCGAACAGGTCGACCGACGGGTGGTGGCCGCGCACGAGGCCGCGCGGCATGAGCAGCCCGTCGACGCGGCGCAGGGTGCCCCCGACGTCGTCCAGCACGGCGGGCGCGACCTGGGTGAACCGGAACCGCGCACCCGGCGCGCGGTCCCGCGCCGCCCGGACCAGCTCGCCGCCGACCACGGCGAGCGCGTAGTCCGACAGGACCAGGGTGAACTCGCGGTCGGTGCGCGCCGGGTCGAAGTCGGGCTGCCCGGAGAACACCCGCCGCACCGCGCCGACGGCCGCCGCCGTGGGCGCGACCAGCGACGACGCCAGCGGCGTCAGCTCGTAGCCGCCGCCGACCCTGGTCAGCAGCGGGTCGTCGAAGTGCCGGCGCAGCCGGGCCAGGCACGCGCTGGTGGCGGGTTGGCTGAGCCCCAGCCGCCGGGCGGCGCGGGTGACGTGCCGCTCCTCCAGCAGGGCGTGCAGCGCCACCAGCAGGTTCAGGTCCAGGTCGCCGAGCGCGGTCACCGGGTCGGCCGCGTCACCCGACCCGCCTCCCGGCGCCCGGCGGGACCGCGGGGTCCGTCGTGCCGGGGTCCGCCGGGCCCGGTTCGGGGGTCGGCGACCCCGTGCCCGGCGCGCTCGTGCCCGGCGGCGCGGTCGCGGGTGGCGTGGTGGCCGGGGGCGTGGTCGCCGGCGGGGTGGTGGCGGGCGGGGTCGTCGCCGGCGGGGTCGTCGCCGGGGGCGCGGTGGTCGCCGGCGCGCTCGTCGGGTGGTCCGGCGACAGGCCCGGCTCCGACGTCGGCGTCCTCGGCGGCACCGGCGCGGTGGTCGTGCCGGTGACCGGGTCCGGCGACGACGGGAACGGCGGGAACGGCGGCAGCACCACCGTCCACGGTCCCGACCGGTCCGGCGGCCGACCCGGCCGCGGCACGTCCGTGCGCACCGGCACGCCGGGGCCGCGCCGCGCGGACGTCGGCTCCAGGCCGCCCCGCTGCACCTCCCGCCGCCCGGTGGACGCGGTCGTGCCGGTGGTCGCGACCTGAGGCGCCGGCACGCCGGCCCGCGCGCTCGCCGGCGCCTGCCGCCCGGACACCCACACCGACCCGACCGCGCCCGGCGGCGGCGCGGGCCGGTCGACGGCCAGCAGCAGCGCCGCCAACCCGCCCGCCGCCGCCAGCGGCAGCAGCACCACCGCCGAGAAGCACCCGCGCCCCGAGCGCGGCAACAACCGATGACTCACCCGACCCCCGACCCGAACTCTCGTGCTGTCCATTGGTCGGTTCGGGACCACCGGCCGCAACCACCACGGGGTCACGCGCCCGGGTGGTCCCGATCAGGTGAGGGGCGGGAGCTGCGGCGGAGTGGCCGCCGGCCGGGTCTCCAGCGCCTCCAGCGCCAGCCGCACGGCCGTGTCGAGCTGCGGGTCGCGGCCGGCCACCCGGTCCTGCGGCGTGATCACGACCTCCACGTCCGGGTCCACGCCGTGGTTCTCCACGCCCCAGCCGGGCCCGGCGAACCAGGTGGCGTAGCGCGGCTGCGTCACCAGCGTCCCGTCGACCAGGTGGTACCGCATGTCGATGCCGATCACGCCGCCCCACGTGCGGGTGCCGACGACCGGGCCGATGCCCATCTCCTTGATGGCCACGTTGACGATGTCGCCGTCGGACCCGGCGAACTCGTCCGCGATGGCCACCACCGGCCCGCGCGGCGCGTCGCCGGGGTAGCTGTCGGCCGTGGTGTAGCCGCGCGCCACCGACCAGCCGATGATCCTGCGCCCGAGCTTCTCCACGACCAGCTCGGACGTGTGCCCGCCGCCGTTCTCCCGCACGTCGAGCACCACGGCCTCGCGCGCCAGCTCGACCCGCAGGTCGCGGTGCAGCTGCGCCCAGCCCGCGCCCGTCATGTCCGGCACGTGCAGGTAGCCCACGCGCCCGTCGGACAGCTCCCGCACGCGGGCCCGCCGGTCGGCGACCCACGCGTGGTAGCGCAGCGGCTCCTCGTCCTCCAGCGGCACCACCACGACCCGGCGCGGCTCGCCGCCGCCACCGGGCCGCACGGTCAGCTCCACCGGCTTGCCCGCCGTGCCCACGAGCAGCGGCGCGGGACCGGTCCTCGGGTCCACCTGCCGCCCGTCCACGGCGACGACCGCGTCACCGGCCCGCACCGCGACACCGGGCGCGGCGAGCGGCGACCGGGCCGCCGGGTCCGAGGTCTCCCCCGGGATCACCCTGGTCACCCGCCACGCGCCCGACTCGTCGCGCTCCAGGTCCGCGCCGAGCAGCCCCACCGCGCGGCCCCGCGCGCCGTGCGCCGGGATCACGTAGGCGTGCGACGTGCCCAGCTCGCCCTGCACCTCCCACAGCAGGTCCACCAGGTCGCCGTAGCTGCCCAGCCGGTCCACCAGGGGCCGGTAGCGCTCCAGCACGCCCGCCCAGTCCACGCCGCCCATGTCGGTGCGCCAGAAGTGGTCGCGCATCAACCGGCCCGCCTCGGCGTACGCCTGCCGCCACTCGGCGGCCCGGTCCACCACGACCCGCACCCGGGACAGGTCCACCTCGACGGAGTCGCCGTCGTCCGGGTCGACCTTGCGGTCGGCGGGCACCACCCGCAGGTCGCCGCCGTCCTGCACGACCACCCGCTGCCCGTCACCGGTCACGTCGAACGCGTCCAGGCCGTCCACCAGCACCTCGGCGCGCGACTTGGCCAGGTCGAACCGCTCCAGCACCGCCCGGGGCGGGCGGGCGCCGCTCGGCAGGTTGTCGCCGAGGACGCCGCGCAGCGACGAGCGCAGCCACAGCAGGCCGCCCTTCGCGGCGGTCAGCCCCGCGTAGCCGGCCGCGCCGACCGGCACCGGGACCACCCGGTCGGCCAGGCCCTCCAGGTCGACGACGGTGATCGGGTTCTCGTCCTTGTCCTTGTCGTCCTTGTCGGACGGGTCGTCGCCGACCGGCCGGCCCAGCCGCATCGGGTCGAACGGCGAGGGCGTGGTCGCCGCCAGCGGCACCAGGTACGGGCGGCAGCCGGTGGGGAACGACAGGTCGAACACGTGCGCGTCGTACACCGGGTCGAAGCTGCGCACCGACAGGAACGCCAGGTAGCGGCCGTCCTCGGTGAACGTCGGCGAGTAGTCGGAGAACCGCAGCGGCGTCACGTCCACCACGGACAGGTCGGTGGTGTTCGTCATCCGGATGTGCTGGAGCGGGCGCGGGCCGGGGTGCGACCAGGCCAGCCAGTTCGAGTCCGGCGAGAACGCCAGGTCGTCGACGTGCGGGTTCGCCCCGGCCAGCACCTCGCGGACCTCGCCCGACTCGACGTCCACGAGCAGCAGCCGGCCGTCGTGCGTGGCCACCGCGAGCCGCCGGCCGTCCGGCGAGGCGACCAGCTCCAGCACCCGGCCCAACCGGCCGACCGCGAGCCGGCGCGGCTCGTTGCCCGGCTCGACGCCGCCGACCGGCGAGAACTCCAGGCCCTCCTCGCCGTCCGCGTCGGTCACCCACACCACGGCGTCGCCGACCACCCGGGGCAGGCGCGCCCGCACGCCCGGCTGCTCGGCCAGCGCCCGCACCGGGCCGTCCTTGTGCGTCACCCAGTGCACGGTGCCGCGCACCTCGACGACGCTCGCCCGGCCCGTCCGGTCCGCGTCGAAGTCGTCGGGGCGCGAGCCGACCGGCCGGGGCCTGCGCGCGGTGCGGGGGCCGCCCAGGGCGATGTCGATCCGGCGGGGCTCGGCGTCCAGGCCGTCGAGGAGCCACAGCTCGCCCGCGTGCTGCCACACGACCCGGCGGCCGTCGCTCGTCGCGAGGCGCGCGTAGAACTCCTGCTCGGTGTGCCGGCGCAGGTCGGAGCCGTCCGGCAGCACCGAGTACAGGCTGCCCACGCCCTCGTGGTCGGACAGGAACGCGATGCGGTCCCCGACCCACGCGGGCGAGGTGAGCGACGACGTCAGCTCGGGCAGGATGCGGCGGAACCCGCCGTCGCCGTCCGCGTCGACCCACAGCTTGCCCGCCGCCCCGCCCCGGTACCGCTTCCACCACGCGGGGTCATGGCCGTAGACGGAGGTCACCACCACCTGCCCGGCCGGGCCGAACGACACGTCGCCCACCCACCCGAACGGCAGCCGCCGGCCCGGCCCGCCGTCGGTCGGCAGGGCGTGCGCCCACTTCCGGTTGCCCGACGCCTGGCCGGCGGACGTGACGGCGACGACCTCGCCGTCCGGGGTCCACCCGCGCACGCCGGTCGAGTAGTCGCCCCAGTGGGTCAGGCGCGTCGCCGCGCCGCCCTCGACCGGGGCCAGGTGCACCTCGGGCGCGCCGTCGCGGCGGCTGGCCCAGGCCAGGTGCGTGCCGGTCGGGTCGAAGCGCGGGGAGGACACCGGGACCTGGTCGGCGGTCACCCGCCAGGCCCGGCCCCCGGCGAGGGGTGCCAGCCACACGTCGTCCTCGGCCACGAACGTGACGAGGTCGCCGTGCAGGTGCGGGAAGCGGAGGTAGGCCGGTTCGGTCACCCCCCCGACGTTAGCGCGCCGACCCCGTCCCCTCGATCCAGCCCACGAAGCCCGCCGATCGGCCTCCGCCGGGGACCGCCCGCCGAACCGGGGCTTTCCCGAACAGCACCACCGCGCCCCGCCGGCCTGACAGGATCGTCCCCGTGTTGAACAATCCCCCGTTCACCTACGAGGACGTGGCAGCCGCCCTGCTGGAGATCGGCATGATCTCCGCGGACAAGGCGCGGGCCGTCCTGGACCAGTTCGCCGACTACGCGCGGGACCCGCTGGACCGGTACGGCGTCGCGGCGGCCCTCCAGTCGTTCGACCTGGCGGTCACCGTCCACGCCGACGACGTCGACTTCCTGGAGGAGTCCTACGAGCACCTGCTGGTGCAGGCGGCCGGGCTGACCGGCGGCGCGGTCACCGTCACCGACGTCCGGCTGCACCAGGGCGAGCCCGACGACGACGGGCGCGACGACGTGCTGGAGTTCAAGCGCGACGGCGAAGTCGTGACCGTCCACGCCGAGCACTTCTCGGACGAGTACCTCGACCACCTGGCGGCCGGCGAGGCGATCGGCCACCTCTCCCCCGACGACCCGCGCCGGTTCCACGAGGTCGGCTTCGAACGCGACCCGAACCGCGTCTACGAGACCGTCATCGCCCTCGCCACGCCCGAGCAGGCCCGGGCCCTGCACGAGCGCTTCGGCCTCGTCCTCAGGTAGCCGGCCGAGCGGGTCGGGCGGGTCGGGCGGGTCGGGCCGGCTCACCCGGGCCAGTGGGCGCGCCAGTCCTCGGCCGTCAGGGTCCCCGTCACGCCCGCCGCGCGCGCCGACCCCTCGGCCGCCCGCACCGACGCCGCGAACCGCCGCGCCACCGCGCGCAGCTCCGTCTCCGGGTCCTCGCCGGCCAGCTTGGCCAGGGCCGCCACCGCGAACAGCGTCGTCCCGGTGTCGTCGCCCTCGGGCAGCAGGTCCACCGGGAACCCGGCCCGCGCCACCCGCTGCGCCAGCTTCCCGGCCAGCGCCACCGCGGGCTGACCGGTCGCCACGCCGTCCAGGCTGGACGTCCGCTGCTTCTCGACCTGCTTCAGCTCCTCCCACCGGTGCTGCTGGGAGGACGCGTCGGTCACCGCCGGGTCACCGCCGGAGAACACGTGCGGGTGACGTCCGACGAGCTTGGCCACCAGGTCGCCGGCCACCTCGTCGATGCCGAACGGCTCGGCCGGGTCCTCGGCCGCGATCCGGGCGTGGAAGAGGACCTGGAGCAGCACGTCGCCCAGCTCCTCGCGCAGCGCCGCCCGGTCACCGTCCTCGATGGCCTCCAGCAGCTCGTAGGTCTCCTCCACGAGGTACTGGCGCAACGACTTGTGGTCCTGCTCGGCGTCCCACGGGCACCCGCCGGGCGAGCGCAGCCGGTCCATCACCGCGACCGCGTCCCGCAGCGGCGACGACGGCGGGGGGCCGATCACCCGCGACCCCGTGGTCGTCATCCACAGCGCGGCCGGTTCGGACGGGTCTGTGGTCAGCAGCACGGCACCGGGCTTCAGGACCTCGGGCACCGGCACCGCGCCCCACA
>NZ_JBPKJK010000123.1:0-27646 GCF_051756985.1 Saccharothrix sabaoui | reverse complement strand
CGGCTAGCGCTTGCCCGCCTGCGCCTTCGGGTTCGGCCGGGCGATCTTCTGGGTCGGGCCGTCCGGTGCGGGCTTCGCGCCGGGCGCGGGGGCCGGTGACGCGCCACCGCCCGCGACGGGCTCGGGCTTCGACTCCTCGGCGGCGGCGGGCACCGGGGACGGGCCGGCCGGGGACGGGGCCACCGGGGCGGCGGGCGCGGCGGCGGTGGCCGGCGCGGGCGGCTGTGCCGGGGCGGGGGCCGCTGCCTGCGGCTTCTCCTCCTCCAGCGGGTCCAGCAGCGGCGTCACGTCGTGCAGGGCGGTGCGGACCGAGTGCAGCTGCTGCGACAGCCGGTTGCGCAGCTGGCGGAGCGCCTCGACCTTCTGCGCGGCCTGGGTGACGCGGCGGTTCGACTCCTCGGTGGCCTCCCGGACGCGGCGGTTGGCCTCGTCGGTGGCCTCCTGGACGCGCGCGGTCGCCTCGCTGATCGAGTCGTGGCGGCGGCGGTTGGCCTCCTCGGTGGCCTCCCGCACCAGCCGCTGCGCCTCGGCGGTCGACGCCGCCTGCTCCTGCGCGACCTGGGCGCGCACGCGGGCGGCCTCCTCGGCGGCCTCGCGCACCCGCCGGTCGGCCTCGCCCTTCGACGCGGCCTCGGTCTCGGCCAGGGTCTTCATCGACTCGACCCGGCGCGCGGCCATCGCGATCTCGAAGTCCTCCTCGACCGTGGTGCGGCGCTGGAGCGACTCCGCGTCGAGCTTGGCCGCCGCCTCGCGCGCCTCGCCCACGATCTTCTCGGCCTCGGCGCGGGCCTTCTCCAGGACGCCCCGGTGCTCGGCCTCCATCTCGGTGCGCCGCCGCTCCTGGTCGGCGATCAGCTTCTCGTACCGGGCGCGCAGCGCCGCCGCGTCGGCCTCCGACTTGGCGCGGATGTGCCCGCCCTCGGCCTCGGCGCGCGCCTTGATCTCGTTGGCCTCGTCCTGGGCGAGGCGCAGCATCCGCTGCAACCGCTCGCTCAGGCCCTCCAGCGTGGTCGGCGGCAGCGACAGCCGCTCCACCTGGCCGCGCAGTTCGCCGACCTCCGAACGGGCCGCCTCCAACTGGCGGGCGAGGTCGTTGGTCTGCGACACCGCCGCGTCGCGGTCGGCCGCGAGCAGGCGCAGGTCGGAGTCGAGTCGTTCCAGGTGGTCCTCGACCTGGGCACGGTCGTACCCGCGCTTGACGATGTCGAAGCCGGAGCCCAGGGGGACAAGGTCACGGTCGTCGGCGAGGCCCATGGCGTGCACGCTACCCGCTCCCGGTGCGCGGCGGTCACCCGAGCGCCGCACACCGGGGGTGATTTCGCTTTAGACGCCCCGGAAACGGTTGATCCCGGACAGGTGGCGCGCCCGCAGCTCGTGGTCGCGGACGCCCAGGCCCTCCTCGGGGGCCAGCGCCAGCACGCCGACCTTGCCCTGGTGGGCGTTGCGGTGGACGTCGTGCGCGGCCTGCCCGGTGTCCTCCAACGAGTACACCTTGGACAGTGTCGGGTGGATCTTCCCCTTGGCGACCAACCGGTTGGCCTCCCACGCCTCGCGGTAGTTCGCGAAGTGCGAGCCGATGATCCGCTTGAGGTGCATCCACAGGTAGCGGTTGTCGTACTGGTGCATGAAGCCGCTGGTGGAGGCGCAGGTCACGATGGTGCCACCGCGCTTGGCGACGTAGACGGACGCGCCGAACGTTTCCCGGCCCGGGTGCTCGAACACGATGTCGGGGTCGTCACCGCCGGTCAGCTCGCGGATCCGCGCGCCGAACCGCTTCCACTCGCGCGGGTCCTGCTCGTGCTCGTCCTTCCAGAACCGGTAGCCCTCGGCGCTGCGGTCGATGATCAGCTCGGCGCCCATGCGGCGGCAGATCTCGGCCTTCTCCGGGGACGACACGACGCACACCGGCGTCGCCCCGCCGTTGAGCGCGAACTGCGTGGCGTAGGAGCCGAGGCCGCCGGAGGCGCCCCAGATCAGGACGGTGTCGCCCTGCTTCATGTTCGCGCCGTTCGTCGACACGAGCTGCCGGTAGGCGGTGGAGTTCACCAGGCCGGGCGACGCCGCCTCCTC
This sequence comes from Saccharothrix sabaoui, assembly GCF_051756985.1. Taxonomy (NCBI): domain Bacteria; kingdom Bacillati; phylum Actinomycetota; class Actinomycetes; order Pseudonocardiales; family Pseudonocardiaceae; genus Saccharothrix; species Saccharothrix sabaoui. The sequence goes on along the minus strand of NZ_JBPKJK010000123.1, from coordinate 25,576 downwards.
CCACGTGAGGTGGGCGGGCATCGGCATCAGCTGGTTGGCCTTGACCAGGGCGATCTCCGCGAGGCCGCCGTAGTTCGTCTCGAAGCCCCAGATGCGCTGCTCCGGGTCGAGCATGGTGTCGCCGTGGCCGTCCGGGTGCTCCAGCTGCACGTCGAGGCAGTGCGCGACCACCCGGTCACCGGGCTTCCAGGCGTTGACGCCCGGCCCGGTGCGCAGCACGACGCCCGCCAGGTCGGAGCCGACGACGTGGAACGGCTGATCGTGCCGGCCGCCGTACTTCTTCAGGAACGAGAACGTCGACACCGGCTCGAAGATCGAGGTCCACACGGTGTTGTAGTTGATCGCGCTGGCCATCACGGCCACCAGCGCCTCGCCCGGACCCAGCTCGGGGGTGCGCACCTCGTCGACGTGCAGCGACTCGCGCGGGTCCTTGTCCTTGGTGGCGAGGCCCTCGAACATGCCCACCTCGTCGGCGTGCACCGTCACGCCCCGGTAGGTCTCCGGTACGTCGAGCGATCCGATCGCGTCCACTTCGTCGGCCAGGATCGCGTCGAGGATCTTCTGCACGGCGTTCCCTCCCAGGTCGGGGGTGTTCGGAGATGTCGTGGCGCTCAAGAGGTCCACGCAGGTTGCCGGAGGTTACCCACGGGTAACCGATTCAGAAGACACAGCTGTGAGCCACCGCACTGCCCTTTCCCCCGAACGGTCGCCCTTGACCCGGTGGCCGACCGGGCGGAGCATCGGGGGTGCCCGGAGAGGGCGGGGGTGCGGGTCGCCGGGCGGGCGGACACCCGAAGGGTCGCCGGAGGGCGCGCTCGTCCGGCGCGTCGTCGAAGGGCGCGCTCGTCGGGTGGGGCGTGGTCGTCAGGTGCGGCGGCGGTACCGGCGGTTCAGCGGCAGCGGTTCAGCGGCCGGCGGCGGGTTCGACCAGCTCGACCAGCACGCCGCCCGCGTCCTTGGGGTGCACGAAGTTGACCCGGCTGTCCGACGTGCCGCGGCGGGCGCCCTCGTACAGCAGGCGCAGCCCCTTGTCGCGCAGCGCGTCGGCCGTGGCGTCCACATCGGACACCCGGAGGGCCAGTTGCTGGAGGCCGGGGCCCGCGCGACCGATGAACTTCGCGATCGTCGAGTCCGGGCTCAGCGGCGCGAGCAGCTGCACGGCCGTGCCGCTCCCGTCGTCGCCGGGGGCGCGCAGCATGGCCTCGCGCACGCCCTGCTCCTCGTTGACCTCCTCGTGCACGACCTCCAGGCCGAAGTGCTCCCGGTGGAACGCGATCGCGTCGTCGAGGTCGGGGACGGCGATGCCCACGTGGTCGATGGCGGTGACGAAGCCGCGTAGTTCTTCCATGCCGGCGAACATAACTCCCGAATCGGTGCAGGTCCCGCTGTGCGACGTCTCACAAGGCTACTCCTAAGTAACCGTGGGTATCGTGGCGTGTTAACAACCGCTTACACCCGCTGTGGAGGCTGCTGTGTCCGGTTCCGTCATCGTCGCCGGGGCCCGAACCCCGATGGGGCGACTGCTCGGATCGTTGAAGGACTTCTCCGGCGCCCAGCTCGGCGGCGTCGCGATCAAGGCGGCGCTGGAGCGCGCGGGAGTTTCACCCGAACAGGTGGAGTACGTGATCATGGGCCAGGTGCTGACCGCCGGCGCCGGCCAGATCCCCGCCCGCCAGGCCGCGGTGAACGCGGGCATCCCGATGACCGTGCCGGCGCTCACCGTCAACAAGGTGTGCCTGTCCGGCATCGACGCCATCGCGCTCGCCGACCAGCTGATCCGCGCGGGTGAGTTCGACATCGTGGTGGCCGGTGGCCAGGAGTCCATGACGCAGGCGCCGCACCTGCTCCAGAAGTCGCGCGGCGGGTTCAAGTTCGGCGACGTCACGATGCTCGACCACATGTCCCACGACGGCCTGTTCTGCGCGTTCGACCAGGTGGCGATGGGCATGTCCACGGAGAAGTTCAACGCCCGCCACGGCCTGACCCGCGAGGAGCAGGACGCCTTCTCGGCCCGCTCGCACCGGCTCGCCGCCGAGGCGTCGAAGAACGGCGTGTTCGACGAGGAGATCGCCCCCGTCCTCATCCCGCAGCGCAAGGGCGACCCGGTCGAGTTCGCCACCGACGAGGGCGTGCGCGCCGACACCACCGCGGAGACCCTGGCCAAGCTGCGCCCGGCGTTCGCCCCCGACGGCACCATCACCGCGGGCTCGGCGTCGCAGATCTCCGACGGCGCGGCGGCCGTGGTCGTGATGAGCAAGGCCAAGGCCGAGGAGCTGGGCCTGACCTGGCTGGCCGAGATCGGCGCGCACGGCGTGGTCGCGGGCCCCGACGCGAGCCTGCACCAGCAGCCCTCGAACGCGATCAAGGCCGCGTGCGCCAAGGAGGGCATCGACCCGGCCGACCTCGACCTGGTCGAGATCAACGAGGCGTTCGCCGCGGTCGGCATCGTCTCCACGCGCGAGCTCGGCCTGCCCGAGGAGAAGGTCAACGTCAACGGCGGCGCGATCGCGCTGGGCCACCCGATCGGCATGTCGGGCGCGCGCATCGCCCTGCACCTCGCGCTGGAGCTCAAGCGCCGCGGCGGTGGCGTGGGCGCGGCGGCGCTGTGCGGCGGCGGAGGTCAGGGCGACGCGCTGATCGTGCGCGTCCCCAAGGTCTAGTGGCCCGCGCCGTCGACGTGGCCGAGCTGGTCGACCGCGCGCGCGAGGGACAACCGCGCGCGGTCGCCCGGCTCATCTCGCTGGTGGAGGAGGCCGGGCCGCGGCTGCGCGACGTGGCCGCGGCACTGGCGCCCCACTGCGGGAACGCGCGGGTCGTCGGGCTGACCGGCGCGCCCGGCGTCGGCAAGTCCACGTCCACGTCCGCGCTGGTCAAGGCGTACCGGGAGCGCGGCGACCGGGTCGGGGTGCTGGCCGTCGACCCGTCGTCGCCGTTCTCCGGCGGCGCGCTGCTCGGCGACCGGGTGCGGATGGGGGAGCACGCCACCGACCCCGGCGTGTTCATCCGGTCCATGGCCACGCGCGGCCACCTCGGCGGGTTGTCCTGGGCCACGCCGCAGGCGCTGCGCGTGCTCGACGCGGCCGGGTGCGACGTGGTGCTCGTGGAGACCGTCGGCGTCGGGCAGTCCGAGGTCGAGGTGGTGTCGCTGGCCGACACCGCCGTCGTGCTGCTCGCGCCCGGCATGGGGGACGGCGTCCAGGCGGCGAAGGCGGGCATCCTGGAGATCGCCGACGTGTTCGTGGTGAACAAGGCCGACCGCGACGGCGCCGACCAGACCGCCCGCGACCTCAAGCACGTGATCTCGCTGGGGCGGCGGGACCGGGAGGGCGGCCTGTGGCGGCCCCCGGTGGTGAAGACCGTCGCGGCGCGCGGCGAGGGCGTGCACGACGTCGTGGACGCGATCGAGGCCCACCGCGCGTGGCTGGTCGAGCGCGGTGAGCTGGAGCGGCGGCGTGCCGCGCGTGCGGCGGGGGAGATCGAGGCCATCGCCGTCGAGCGGCTGCGGTCGCGGTTCGGCGGGCTGCGCGGCGGTGCCGCCCTGGAGACCCTGGCCAAGAGGGTCGTCGCGGGTGAGCTGGACCCGTACGCCGCCGCCGACCGGCTCGTCGAGGGCGTCGGCGCCTGACGCCGCCGTGCACCTGTCCCGCGAGTCATGCGCTCGTGACCGCCGTGTCATGCGCTCATTCCTAACGCCGTGAGTCGCGAATGCAGAACTCAAGGGTCCTGAGCGTTGGACTCGCGGGTCGTGAGCGTTGGACTCTCGGGGCTTGGGCGTTGGACTCTCGGGTTTTGGCTGGTCGGGGTGGGGTGGCGGGGGAATGCGGCCGCTGCCGTTCGGGTATTGCCGGAAATCCCCCATCCGGGTGCCAGGTCGAAGCCGGGACTTCCGCCTCTAGGCAAGGACGATCACAGAGCAGAACGTTCTAGTCCGGCAACCCGGGGGACGAAGAGGTGCGATGTACGACGCCGCTGGACTTCAGGTCCTCTCCCGCGAGGAGTGCATGCAGCTGCTGCGGACGGCCGTCATCGGGCGGCTGGTCTACACCGACCGCGCCCTGCCCGTCGTGCACCCCGTGCCCTACGTCGTCGACGGCGAGCGCGTCGTGCTGCGCGTTCCCGAGGGCAGTTCCACGCTGGTCGCCCGCGACACGATCGTCGCGTTCGAGATCGACGACATCGCCCACGACCTGTCGAAGGGCTGGTCGGTGATGGCCATCGGGCACGTCACCGAGGTGGACGACGAGCCGGGTCTCCGGCGCCTGCGCGAGCTGCCCCTGGCCGCCCGCCGCCACGGCCTGCCCGATCACTACCTGGTCGTGGACCTGGAAGTGCTCACGGGCCGTCGCATCCCGTAGCGGCAGGCGCTACCCTCGGTGGTCCCCCAGCGCGATCCCACGCCAGCGCAACCCCCACGTCCCGAGGGTGGTCCCACGGTGCCCGGTCCCCCCGACGCCAACGCGGTGCGCCTGGACGGCCTGCTCCGCCAGCTGACCGACCGCACCGCCGAGGCGATCGTGTCGCAGGAGCGGCTGCACCGGCTGCTCGCCGCGGTCGTCTCGCTCGCCAGCGACCTGTCGCTGCCCGACGTGCTGCGCCGCATCGTGGAGTCGTCGTGCAGCCTCGTCGGCGCGCGGTACGGCGCGCTGGCCGTGGTCGGACCCAACCGGCAGCTGCTGGAGTTCACCCACGGCGAGGGCCACCACCCGGTCGGGCCGCACGAGTCCTGGGGCGCCGCGTTCGACCCGTCCTCGCCCGGCTTCCTCGGCGTGCCCGTGCACGTGCGGGGCGAGGTGTTCGGCAACCTCTACCTCACCGACAAGGAGGACGGCGCGGACTTCACCCTCGCCGACCAGGAGGTGGTGGTGGCGGTGGCCGCGGCGGCGGGCATCGCGATCGAGAACGCCCGGCTCTACGAGCAGTCGCGGCAGCGCGAGGTGTGGTTGCGGGCGTCCAACGAGGTGACGAACGCGCTGCTCACCGGCACCCCCGACCGGGACGCGCTGCGGCTGGTCGCGGTGCGCGCCCGGCTCGCCGCCGACGGGCTGATCGCCGTGCTGGCGCTGCCCGACCCGCAGGGCGAGCTGGCCGTGCGGGTCATGGACGGCGAGCTGCGCGGGTTCGACGTGTCCCGCGAGGGCGGCGCGGCGCGCGAGGTGTTCGGGACCGGCCGCGCGAAGGTGTTCGACGGCCTGCCCGGCCTGCCGGCCCGGGTCGGCCCGGGGGTGGTCGTGCCGCTGGCCGCGGGCGAACGGGTGCTCGGCGTGCTGCTCGTGGCGCGGGCCCGCGGCCAGGTGGGGTTCGACGCGCCGGACGTGGCGCTGGTCGAGTCGTTCGCCCGGCAGGCCGCGCTGATCCTGGAGTTCACCCGGGCCACCGGCGCGGGGCGGCGGCTGGCGGTGCTGGAGGACCGCGACCGCATCGCCCGCGACCTGCACGACCTCGTCGTGCAGCGGCTGTTCGGCCTGGGCCTCGGCCTCCAGGGCCTCAACGGCCTGGTCGAGCAGCCGCTCGTGGCGCAGCGGTTGCAGGACTTCGTCACCGAGGTCGACCAGACGATCCGGGAGATCCGGCGCACCATCTTCTCGTTGCAGGAGTCGCCCGCGGGCGACGCCGACCTGCGCGTCCAGCTGCGCCGGGTCGTGCAGGACTCGACCCGCCTGCTCGGCTTCGAGCCCGCGCTGGCGCTGGACGGCCCCGTCGACTCGGTGGTGCCCGACCACGTGCGGCCCGACCTGCTCGCCACGCTGCGCGAGGCGCTGGCCAACGCGGCGCGGCACGCGTCGGCGAAGAGGGTCGACGTCGAGGTGTCGGTGGACCGCGCGGCGACGTGGCTGCGGCTCGTCGTGCGCGACGACGGCGCCGGCCTGCCCGCGGGGCGCAACCGGCACACCGGTGGTCTGGTCAACATGGCGGCCCGGGCCACGAGGTGGGACGGTTCCTGCGACGTCGACTCGGCCGGGGGGCGGGGCGTGACGGTGACGTGGTCCGTGCCGCTGACCACGCGGTGACGGTGTTAGGGGAGGGGAGAGGGTTTGTCCATCTCGGTGCTGCTCGTCGACGACCACGAGATCGTCCGCAGGGGGCTCCAGCAGTTGCTCGCCGTGGAACCGGACATCGAGGTCGTGGGTGAGGCGGAGAGCGCCGCGGCGGCCGTGTCCGCCGCCGCCCTGCACCGGCCGGACGTGGCCGTGATCGACGTGCGGCTGCCCGACGGCGACGGCGTCACGGTGTGCCGCGAGATCCGCTCGACGGTCCAGCCGCCGCCCGCGTGCCTGATGCTGACCTCGTACTCGGACGACGAGGCGCTGTTCGGGGCGATCATGGCGGGCGCGGCCGGCTACATGCTCAAGCAGGTGTCCGGCAACGACCTGGTGTCCGCGATCCGCACGCTGGCCGCGGGCGGGTCGCTGCTGCACTCGGGCGTGACCGCGACCGTGCTCCAGCGCCTGCGCGGCGGACCGGTCGAGGACCCGCGCTACGCGGCGCTGAGCCCGCAGGAGCGGCGCATCCTCGACCTGATCGCCGAGGGCCTGACCAACCGGCAGATCGCGAGCCGGCTCTACCTGGCGGAGAAGACGGTCAAGAACTACGTCTCCTCGCTGCTGCACAAGCTGGGCTTCGACCGGCGCACCGAGGCCGGGGTGTACGCCGCCCGCCGTCGGCAGACGGGCGGCGCCACCGGTGGTCCCCCCGGGAACGGCTACGGCACGTGACCCGGGCCGGGGGCTACAGCGGGTAGCCCACGAGCGGTCGCCGCTGCTGCGCGGCGGGCGCGGTCGGGTCGGGCAGCGGCACGCCGGGGCACGTCGAGTCGACCGGGGGCACGACCCCGTCGACGATGAACGACTCCACGACGTCGTCCACGCACGCGTTGCCGAAGCCGTAGACGCCGTGGTCGCCCTCGTCGGTCACGGTCAGCAGCCGCGAGCCGGCGAACCGGTGGTGCGCGTCCCGCGCCCCCTCCAGCGGGGTGGCCGGGTCGCGCACCGACTGCACCATCAGGACCGGCGGCACGCCCCGGCCGGTCGGCTCCCTCAGCTCCAGCGCGGGCCGGTCCCAGGACGCGCACGGCGCGAGGAACTGGTAGTACCCCATCAGCGGGTACCGCCGGCCCAGCCGCTCGGCCTCCAGCGCCAGGGTGGTGCGGTTGTGGCGGAACCCCGTGTCGTTGCACGCGGTCGCGTACAGGGCGCCGTTGGACGCGTCCGGGTACCGCGCGAGCGCCGCCGCGGCCGTCACCGCGCCCGCGTCGCCCCGCGCGAGCTGCGAGAACAGCGCCGCCGCCTCCGGGAACGCGGTCTTGGAGTACTGGGCCCGGATCAGGAGCACGTCGAGCAGGACGCCGTCGACGAGGGTGCCGCCGGGCAGCGCCGCCGGCTCCGCGTTCAGCGCGGCGCGGGTCCGCTCGTAGGACTGCCGGACCTGCTCGGCGGTCGTGCCCAGCCGGTACAGGGCGTCGTACTTCGCGACCCACGGCAGGAAGTCGACGCGGAAGCGCCGCTCGAAGCCGTACCCGAAGTTGTCGAACACGTCCTGGAACGTGCTGGTGAACTCGGGGTTCGAGTCCAGCACGAACTTGCCGACCCGGTCCGGGAAGTAGGTCGCGTAGTAGGCGCCCAGCCGGCTGCCGCCCGAGTAGCCGACCCAGTCGACCCGCTCCCGGCCGAGCAGGTGGCGCAGCAGGTCGAGGTCGTGGACGGTCTGCTCGGTGTTGACCACCTCGCCCAGCTCGCCGGACCTGGTCCGGCAGGCCGTGGCCTGGAGCTCGGCGCCGTCGTAGATCAGCTTCGCGTTGGCCCGGCGGCGGTCGCGCGGGTCGGTGAGCGCCAGGAAGTCGAACCCGCCGCAGGTGACGTTCGTGCTCGCCCCCGTGCCGCGCACGTCGACGCCGATGACGTCGCGGTCCTGGACCAGCCTCGTCCGCTCGGCGTACAGCAGCGGCAGCGTGCGGCCGGGCGCGCCGGGGCCGCCCGGGTTGGTCAGCACGGCGCCCCGCGACTCGCCGCGGGCCTTCAGCCGGCTCACGGCGATGGTGACGGACCTGCCGTCGCCGGGTGTGCGCCAGTCCCGCGGCGCGGTGTACGTCGCGCACTCCAGGCCCGGGACGTCGGTGCACGGCGCCCAGGTCAGCGCCTGGTCGTGGTGCGGGCCGGGCCGCGCCTGGGCGAGTGCCGGCGCGGCCGCCGGCGTGATCGCCGTGAGCAGCGCGGCGGTCAGTGCGGCGGACAACGCGGTGGTCAGCGTGGTGGTCGGTGCTCTCCTCATCGATCCCCCTCCGGTCGAGGTCTCCACCCCAGCGCGTGCGTAGGGTGGAGGACAACCGCAGAACGGCCCTGTTCGGCTCCACGAAAGACTCGGGCCGGTCGGGCTCGGAGGAAAGTAAGGTCGCTGGAGTGGGGATTTTCCGGAGGAAGCGGCCTGCCGCGGTCGCTCGTGAGGTGGTGCGGGACCACACGTACGACGACGCGATCCTGGACATCGCGGCGGAGGAGATGGACGCGGGCCACCTGCGCGCGGCCACCACGGTTCTCGCGGAGTGCCGGGACGACCCGGAGGTGCGGGCGCTGCGGGCCGAGGTGCTCGGCGAGCACGCCATCGGGCACGCCGACGAGCTGCTGGAGCTGGCCAAGGGCAACACCGACCCCGACCTGTGGCTGCTGGCGGGCACCGCGTTCATCCGGGAGGCGTGGGCGATCCGGGGCTCGGGCCGCGCGGACAGCGTCGGCAAGGACCGGTTCAAGGTCTTCTTCGGCACCCTGCGCAAGGCCGTCGGCCCGCTGCACGAGGCCGCGAAGCTCCTGCCGCGGGACGCGGTGCCGTGGGCGCAGCTCCAGACCGCGGGCCTCGGCCTCCAGGTGGACCGCGACCAGAAGGACGAGGTGTGGCGCGAGATCGCCGCGCGCTGCCCCACCCTGTACCCGGCGCACTGGACGCGGTTGCAGATCCTGGCCGCCAAGTGGGGCGGCTCGGCCGAGGAGATGATGGCGTTCGCCCAGGGCAGCGTGGACGCCGCGCCGCCCGGCGACCCGGTCGTGGCCATGCTGCCGCTGGCCCACTTCGAGATCTTCCTGGAGCAGTTCGAGGACGCCGTGCAGTCCCGGTCGGCGCTCAGGATCGCCACCCTGAAGATGCGCTACTTCAGCCGCCACCGCGACGAGATCGCCACCGCCGCGGACCGGTGGGAGTCGACCGCGACCAAGCCCCACCCGCGCGCCCTCCAGGCCCACAACCTGTTCGCGGCGGCCTTCGCCCTGGCCGACGACGCGCCGCGCGCGAAGCGCCACCTGATCGGCATGCGCGACCACGTGCACGACGTGCCGTGGGCGTACGTCGCGTACTTGGCCGACGACCTGGAGAAGGAGTACTCGGAGCTGGCCAACAAGTACCTCTAGGCTCCCCGGTCCGTGACCGGACTCCCCACGCACCTGCGCGCGACGGCCGACGCCTACGACTCCGTCGCCGTCCGCTACGCCGAACTTCCCCGCCACGACCTCGACGGCGTCCCGCTGGACCGCGCGGTGCTCGCCGCGTTCGCCGAGCACGTGCGGGCCGCCGGCCCCGGGCCCGTCGCCGAGCTGGGCTGCGGTCCCGGGCGGGTGACCGCGCGCCTGCGCGACCTCGGGCTGGACGCGTTCGGCGTCGACCTGTCGCCGGTGATGGTCGACCTCGCCCGCGCGGCGCACCCGGACCTGCGGTTCGAGGTCGGCTCGATGGACGCCCTGGACCTGCCCGACGGGTCGCTGCACGGCGTCCTGTGCTGGTACTCGGTCATCCACGTCCCGCCGGCCGACCTGCCCGCGTACCTCGCCGAGTTCCGCCGGGTGCTCGTCCCGGGCGCGCCCCTGCTGCTCGGTTTCTTCGAGGCCGGCGGGGGACCGGTGGCGACGTTCGACCACCGGGTGGTGACGGCCTACCGCTGGCCGGTCGACGACCTCGCCGCGCTCGCCCGCGACGCCGGGTTCACCGAGGTCGGCCGGGTGCTGCGCGAGCCGGTGGACGGGGAGCGGTTCCCCCAGGGGCGCCTGCTGGCGCGCGCGGGGTGACCGGGGCCCGGTGACCGGGGCCCGGTGACCGGCACGCGGCCGGCCACCGGGCCGCGGTCCGGGGGCTCAGCACTTCTGCTTGTAGAAGTACTCCGAGTTCGCCTCCATGTCGGCCTTGGTCAGCGCCACCAGGTCGGTCTCGACCTCGCGCTCGACCGGCCTGCCCTCCAGCGCCGCGACGGCCTGCTCGACCCCCGTGCGGCCGATCGTGGCCGGGTCCTGGGCGATCAGGGCCTGCACGACGCCCGACCGCAGGTCCTCCACCTGCTTGGGGGAGGCGTCGAAGCCCACCAGGTTGACCGAGCCCGTCCGGCCCGCGTTGCGCAGCCCGGTGGCCGCGCCCTCGCCGGTGTTCAGGTTCGTCGCGAACACGCCCACGAGGTCCTGGTTGGCGGCGAGCGTGGCGGTCACCTTGGACGCCGCCTGGTCCGGTTCGTTGTCGGTGTACTGCCGGCCGACGTACCGCAGGTTCGGGTGCTTCGCGACCTCCTCCTCGAAGCCCTTCGCGCGGGCGTCGGTGGTGGACGTACCGGCCTTCGTGTCGAGCACGAGCACCGAGCCGGAACCGCCGCCCACCAGGTCGGCGAGGGTCCGCGCGGCCAGCCGCCCGCCCTGCTCGTTGTCCGAGGAGACCGTCGACGCGGCGATCGACCTGTCCTCCAGCCTGGTGTCGACCTCGACGACCTCGATCCCGGCGTCCACCAGCTGCCTGACCGGGCCGGCCATCGCCTTGTCGTCCGTGGGGGCGATGAGCACCGCGCCCGGCCGGTTCGCCAGCACGCCCGTCACGATGGGCGCCTGGAGCACCGGGTCGAACTTCGCCGGCGCCTGCACGTCGACCGAGTACCCGGCCGCGCCGGCGGCCTCGCGGAACCCGCACTCCAGGGAGGTGTAGAACGGCTCCGCCGCCACCCCCGGGATGAGCACCATTTTCTTCGCGTCACCGGAGCCCCCGGTGTCGCCGATCTGCCCGCCGCCGCACGCGGTCAGCAAGGCCACTGACAAGAGCGGGACAAGGGCAACCGTCCTCGATGACATGTTCTCCCTCTCACCTAGTGTTGATCACGCGCCCTTCGCCGCGACTGGTCGAACCACACGGCGGCGACCAGGACCACCGCCACCGCGACCGGCTGCCAGTACACGTCCACGCCGACGATCACGAACCCCTTGCGCAGCACGGCGGGGATGAAGACGCCGAGCACCGTGCCCACCACCGAGCCCACCCCGCCGAACAGGCTGGTGCCGCCGAGCACGACGGCGGCGATCGCGTTGAGGTTGTCGGTGTCGTGCCCGGTGATCGACGCGACCCGGAAGTAGGCCAGCGCCATGAACCCGGCCAGCCCGGCCAGCACGCCCGCCAGCAGGTACACCCGCACGAGGTGCCCGCGCACCGGGATGCCGGCCCGGCGGGCGGCCTCCTCGTTGGAGCCGATGGCGCGGGTGTGCCTGCCGAACGCGGTCGTGCCCAGCACGAGCGCCCCGAGCGCGGTGACCGCCGCCGCGAGCAGCACGAGGGCGGGCACGCCGAACCAGGTCCCGGTGCCCAGGCCGTCGCCCAGCGCGTCCGGCACGCCGCTGACGTTCGACCCGCCGGACAGCAGCTGCCCCGCGCCGAGCGCCGCCCCGAACGACCCGAGCGTCACGATCAGCGGCGGGATGCCCGCGCGGGCGACCAGCACGCCGTTGAGCAGCCCCCACGCCGCGCCGGACAGCAGGGCCACGGCGAGGCCGACCGCGACCGTGCCCCACCCCGCGCCGGTGGCGTCGCCGCCGTGGAGGGCGTTCATCACCGTGGCGGACGTGACGCCGGAGAACACCAGCACCGACCCCACCGACAGGTCGATCCCGGCCGTGACGACCACGAAGGTCATGCCGACCGACAGCACCAGCAGCACCGACGTCTCGACCAGCGTGGTCTGGAGCGTGAACGCGGTCAGCACGGCGTCCGGCCGCAGCGCGCCGAACACCGCCACCAGCACCAGCAGCACCACGCCGATCCACAGCGTGTTCGCGCCCAGGAGCCGCCGCGCCAGCGAGCCGGGGCCGGTCACGCCCCCTCCTGGGACAGCGCGCCGGTCATCGCGCCGACCAGCTCCTCCACGGTGGTGGAGGCCGCCTCGAACCGGGCCACCCGCCGGCCCAGCCGCAGCACCTCGACGCGGTCCGCGACGGCCAGCACCTCGGGCATGTTGTGGCTGATCAGCACCACCGCCAGGCCCCGGTCGCGGACCCGCCGCACGACGTCGAGCACCCGTCCGCGCTGCACCACGCCCAGGGCGGCGGTCGGCTCGTCCATGAACACCAGCCGGCTCGCCCACACCACCGACCGCGCCACCGCCACGCCCTGCCGCTGCCCGCCCGACAGCGAGCCGATCGGCACGCCCGCGTCCGGGAGCGACACCCCGAGGTCCTCGAACGACCGCGCGGCGCGGCGCCGCATCTCCTTCTCGTCCAGCACGCCGAGCTTCCCGAGCAGCCCGGCCCGGCGCAGCTCGCGCCCGAGGAACAGGTTCGCCGCCGGGTCCAGGTCCGGCGCCACGGCCAGGTCCTGGTAGACGGTCTCGACGCCCAGCGCCCGCGCCGCCACCGGCGAGTCGAGCACGACCGGCTCGCCGTCGAGCAGGACCGTGCCCGAGTCCGGCCGCTCGACCCCGGACAGGCACTTCACCAGCGTCGACTTGCCCGCTCCGTTGTCGCCGACGAGCGCGACGACCTCGCCCGCGTGCGCGGTGAACGAGGCGCCGCGCAACGCCTCCACGCTCCCGTAGTGCTTCACCAACTCCCGTGCGTCCAACAGGGGTAAGGCCATGCGGTCAGCTCCCGAGGCTCGACACCAGTGGCGGCCTGCACCGGACGGCGACGACGTCGCCGGTCACCTCGACCTCGCCCGCCGCGTGCGGCACGACGAGCGTGCTGCCCCGGTGCACCGCGACGGGACCCACCGTGCCGGCGCCCTCCAGCACCACCAGCACGCCGAACGAGGGCTCCAGCGCCGCCGTGCCCGACACGTGCAGCCGGTCGGCGCGGAAGAACGGGTCGGCCTGCGCGCCCAGCAGCGGCACCGACGCGCCGGTCCGCGCGCGGGTGCGCAGCACCAGGTCGTCGGGCGACTGGGCGCGGCGCTCCACGCAGTCCAGCGCCTTGTCGTAGCCCAGGCCCAGGTGCCCCGCCTCGGCGTCGGCGAGGAAGCCCTCCCACTCCAGCGTCACGGAGAAGTCCGTGGGCTGCTGGAGCTCCACGATGAACACGCCCTCGCCGATGGCGTGCGGCACGCCCGCGGGCACGAACACCGTGTCGCCGGGGGAGACCCGGACCGCGTTGAGCGCGCCGAGCATCGCCGCCGAGTCCTGCGCCGACACCCACCGCGCGACCACGTCGGCGGGCACGTCCTCGCGGAACCCGATGTGGACCGTCGGGTCGGGGCCGGTGGTGCCGACCACGATCCACGCCTCGGTCTTGCCGTGCCGGCAGGCGAGGTGCCGCTCGGCGAAGGAGTTCGACGGGTGGCAGTGCACGGGCAGCCGCTGCCCGGCGTCGAGCAGCTTCACCAGCAGCGCGGTGTCCCCGCCGAACTCGGCCGCGTGCTCCTCGCCGAGCCACGTCACCGGGTCCGCGGCCACGGCGTCGCGCAGCCACCGCCCGTCGGGCAGCCGGGACAGGCCGGCCTCGTCCTTGCCGAACTGCGTGGTCGTCGAGGCGACCCAGTCCTCGGGGCCGTGGTCGGCGACGGCCTCGTTCCGCAGCGCCGCGATGGCCGCCCCGCCCCGGTAGAACTGGCGCGGCTGGTTCGCCGGCAGCGAGACGGGCTGGGTGTCGGAGCTCATACGGGTACCTCTCCTGATCCACGGGCCACCAAGCGCACCGGCAGGACGACGCGGCGCGGTGGGGTGCCGTCGCCGTCGAGCCGGGCGTAGAGCAGGTCGGCCGCCGCCTTGCCGAGCGCGCTCGCGTCGTGCGCGATCACGGTCACCGGCGGCGACAGCAGGTCGGCCAGCTCGAAGTCGTCGAAGCCCACGAGGGCCGGGCGCGAGTCGCAGCCCGCGAGGGCGCGCAGCGCGTGCACGGTGATCCGGTTGTTGCCGGTCACCACGGCGGTGGCCGGGTCGGCCAGCTCGCGCAGGCCCTTGAGCGCCGCGCGCACGGACCGCTCGTCGTGCGGCCCCATCACCACCATCGACTCGTGGTAGCCGATGCCCGTGCGCGCGCAGCCCTCGCGGTAGCCGCGCAGGCGCTCGTTGGCGGTGAAGATGTCCGGCGCGTCGCCGAGGAACGCGATCCTGCGGTGCCCGAACGACGCCAGGTGCGCGACGGCCTCCGCGGTGCCGCCGATGTTGTCCACCAGCACGGTGTCCGCCACGACGTCGCCCGCCGGGCGGTCCAGGAACACCACCGGCGTGCCGGCGCGCATCTCCGGCACCAGGTACCCGTGCTGCAACCCGGCGGGCACGATGAGCAGCCCGTCGACGCGGCGCGAGCAGAACTCCAGCGCCAGCTCGCGCTCCCGCGACGGGTCCTCGTCCGACGAGCCGGTGATCACCTGCCGGCCGCGCAGCCGGGAGATCTCCTCGACCGCGCGCGTCACGCCGGAGTAGAACGGGTTGCCCACGTCCTCCAGCACCAGGCCGATGGTGCCCGTCGACGAACCGCGGCGGAGGTTGCGCGCGCTGAGGTTGCGCCGGAAGCCCAGCTGGTCGATCGCCGCGAGCACCCGCTCGGCCGTCGCGGGGTGCACGCCCGCCTCGTCGTTCACCACGCGCGAGACGGTCTTGATGCTGACGCCCGCCAGCCGCGCCACGTCGTTCATCGTGGCGCGCCGCACCTTGCGGGCGCCCGCCGCGCCGTTCGGGGACAACGTTGTCATAGTGGTCGGATCACACACCCCGGGCACGGGGGATGTCAACGCCCGCGTTGTCCTGAACCGGACAGGACCCGCTGGTGGTGGCTAGGGTGGGGGTGTGGCGGCAGACCTCGACCCGGTCGGGTGGGTCAACACGTTCATCGGCACCCGCGACGACGGGAACACGTTCCCCGGCGCGTCGGCCCCGTTCGGCATGGCCCACTCCAGCCCGGTCGGGTCGCACTACGCGGGCTACCGCTACGACGACCCGGTCATCCGCGGTTTCGGGCACTTCTTCCTGTCCGGCGCGGGCTGCTGGGAGCAGGGCGGGCTGGTGCCGGTGCTGCCGGCGCTCGGGCCGCCGCGGTCGTTCGACCACCGCCGGTACGGCTCGGCGTACACCCACGACGGCGAGGTCGGCGAGGCCGGCTACTACCGGGTGCGGTTGGCGTCCGGCATCACCGCCGAGTGCACGGCGACCACCCGCGCCGGCGTCGAGCGGTTCACCTTCCCCGCCGGGTCGACGCCGCACGTGCTGGTGAACGTCGGCCAGGCCAACGACCGGGAACCCGTGTCCGGCAGCTCCGTGCGGGTCGTGGACGACCGGACGCTCGCGGGCACCGTGACCGCGCAGGCGTTCTGCGGCGGGAAGCCGTACACCACGTGGTTCACCACGACGTTCGACCGGCCGTTCCGGGACACCGGGGGCTGGGGCGGCGAGTCGGGCGGCGAGGGGCTGCGCGGCCGGTGGGTGTCGTTCGACGGCGACGGCCCGGTGACGGTGGCGACCGCCCTCTCGCACGTGGACGCCGAGGGCGCGACCGGGAACCTGGTCGAGGCGCGCGGCAGGTCGTTCGACGAGCTGCGCGCCGCCGTTCAGGACGAGTGGCGGCGCGAGCTGGGGTGCGTCGAGGTCGACACCGACGACCCGGTGGTGTTCTTCACCGCGCTGTACCACGTGCTGCTCCAACCGCTGACCGGCAACGACGTGGACGGCCGCTACCGCGGGTTCGACGGCCGGGTGCACCGCGCCGACGGCTGGACCTACCACGAGTACTTCTCCCTGTGGGACACCTACCGCGCGCACAACCAGCTGCTCGCGCTGCTGCGGCCGGGCCGCGCGCGGGACGTCGCCCGGTCCGTGCTGGCGGTGCACGAGCAGGGCGGGTGGCTGCCCCGCTGGGCGTACGCCGACCAGGAGACCAACACCATGACGGGCGACCCGGTGACCCCGTTCCTGGTCGACCTGTGGCGGTTCGGCGCGCTGGAGGGCCTGGAGGAGCGGGCCTACGCGGCGCTGCGGCGCAACGCGACGTCCGTGCCGCCCGCGTCCTCGCCGTTCGAGGGCCGGGCGGGCAACCCGACCTACCTCGCGGACGGGTTCGTGCCGCACGACCCGGGTTTCCCGAAGAAGGGGCAGGACGTTGACCCGCACCACGGCGCGTCCGCGACCCTGGAGTACGCGCTGGCCGACCACGCGCTGTCGATCATGGCCGAGGCGCTGGGCCACCACGAGGACGCGGCGGCGCTGCGCGCCAGGGGCCTGAACCACCGCGCGCTGTGGGACGACTCGGTCACCGACCGCGGCTTCCGCGGGTTCCCGCGGCCGAGGGTGGCGGGCGGCGCGTGGCTGACCCCGTTCAGCCCGCAGGGGCCGGACGGCTTCCACGAGGGCACCGCGTGGCAGTACCAGTGGCTGGCGCAGCACGACGTCGAGGGGCTGGTGGGGCTGCTGGGCGGGCGGGAGGCCGCGCTGGCCCGGCTGGACGACTTCTTCGCCCTGCCCGACCTGCTCGCCGACCCGGCGGGGACCGTGCGCGACAAGTGGGTCGTGGGGCCGTACGAGTACTACAACCAGTTCCGCTACAACCCGAACAACGAGCCGGACCTGCACGCGCCGTGGGTGTACGCGCTCCTCGGCGCGCCGTGGCGGACCTCGGCGGTGGTGCGGGCGGCGCAGACCCTGTTCGTGGACGCGCCGAACGGGGTCACCGGCAACGACGACCTCGGCACGATGTCCGCCTGGTACGTCCTCGGCGCCCTCGGGCTCTACCCGGTGACGCCGGGCACGGGGGAGTTCGTGCTCAACGCGCCGAGGTTCGCCCGCGCCGTCGTGCGCCTGGAGGACGGCCGCGACCTGACGATCACCGCGCCCGGCGCCGACCCGTCCCGGCTCCAGTACACGCGGGCGCTGCGCGTGGGCGACGAGCCGTGGCACGACGTGCGGCTCCCGTGGGAGCGGTTGACCTCCGGCACGACCGTCGCGCACGAGCTGACCGACGACCCGGCCGAGGCGACCTGGGGCACGTGAGCACTGCTCGTAGTCGGGGGCGCGCGCAGTGCGACCGCGCGGCCCTACGAAGGTATCGATCACCGTCCACTTCGGTCGTGACCGCCCCGATCCGCGCCGCGGGCGGGTGTCCGGGGACTACGTTCCAGCCATGACTGGGGCACGCATACCGGCGGTCGTGGTTGCGGACATCCGCAAGAGCTACGGCGGGCTGAAGGCGGTGGACGGCGTCTCGTTCACCGTGGCGGAGGGGGAGTTCTTCGGCATCCTCGGGCCGAACGGCGCGGGCAAGACCACGACGCTGGAGATCGTGGAGGGCCTGCGCAAGCCCGACGCGGGCCGGGTGACGCTGCTGGGCGTCGAACCGTGGCCGCGCAACCCCGAGCTGCTGCCCCGCATCGGCGTGCAGCTCCAGGCGTCGAGCTTCTTCGAGAAGCTGACCGCGCGCGAGCAGCTCCAGACGTTCGGCTCGCTGTACGGCGTCACCGCGCGCCGCGCCGACGAGATGCTGGAGCTGGTCGGCCTGACCGACAAGGCGGACGTGCAGGAGAACAAGCTCTCCGGCGGCCAGCGGCAGCGGCTGTCCATCGCCTGCGCCCTGGTGCACGACCCCGACGTGGTGTTCCTGGACGAGCCGACCGCCGCGCTCGACCCGCAGGCCCGCCGCAACCTGTGGGACGTGCTGCGCGCGATCCAGGCCCGCGGCAAGACCATCGTCTACACCACGCACTACCTCGACGAGGCCGAGATCCTCTGCGACCGCGTCGCGATCATGGACCGCGGCCGGGTCCTCGCCATGGACGCGCCCGCCACGCTGGTGCGCGGCCTCGACGCGCCCACCCACGTCGTGCTCCAGAAGGGCGCGCTCACCACGGAGGCGGCCCGCGCCATCACCGGGGTCGAGGAGGCGCACGAGGACGAGGTCTCGCTCACCATCTCCACCCGCAGGCCCGCGCCCGTGCTGTCGGCGCTGGCCGAGCGCGGCACCCTGGACGGGCTCCAGGTGCGGACGGCCACGTTGGAGGACGTGTTCCTCGACCTGACCGGACGGGAGTACCGCGCGTGACCGCGTTCAAGAGCCTCGCGGCGGCCATGGCCAAGGGCTTCCTGCGGGACCGCATGTCGCTGTTCTTCGTGTTCCTGTTCCCGCTGCTGTTCCTGGTCGTGTTCGGCCTGCTGCTCGGCGACTCGGGCAACGACCGGACCAGGATCGGCGCGGTCGGCGACAGCCCGGTGTTCGCCGCCCTGGAGCAGACCGGCGCGCTGGAGCTGGAGCGCTACGGCACCGCCGAGGAGGCCCGGCGGAAGGTCGACGACGGCGACCTGCCCGCCGCAGTGGTGGCGGACGGCAACCGGGTCGACCTGGCGTTCGCGGCGAGCGACCAGGTGGCCGCGGGCACCGTCGTCGGCATCGTGTCCGGCGTGGTGGACAAGCTCAACATCGGCGCGGCCAACGTGGCGCCGACGTTCACCCTGGCCGCCGAGCCGGTCGAGGACGCCTCGCTCAAGCCCATCCAGTACCTGACGCCCGGCATCCTGTCGTGGGCGGTCTCCTTCTCCGGCGTGTTCGGCGCGGCGCTCACCCTCGTGTCGTGGCGCAAGAAGCAGGTGCTGCGGCGCATCCGGCTCGCCCCGGTCAGCACGACCACCGTGCTCACCTCGCGCATCCTGGTCTCGATCGGCACGGCGCTCGCCCAGGGCGTCGTGTTCGTGGCGGTCGCGCTGCTGCCCCTGTTCGGCCTCAGGCTCACCGGCCACTGGTACCTCGCGCTGCCGCTGCTGGTCCTCGGCACGACGGCGTTCTTCGCGATCGGGATGCTGGTCGGCGCGTTCTGCAAGACCGAGGAATCCGCGTCCGGCGCGGCGAACCTGATCATCATGCCGATGGCGTTCCTGTCCGGCACGTTCTTCCCGGTGGAGAACGCCCCGGGCTGGCTCCAGGCGGTGTCGTACGCGTTCCCGCTGCGGCACATGAACGACGGGATGCTCGACGTGCTGGTGCGCGGCAAGGGCGTGGAGGCGCTGCTGGTGCCGTCCGCCGTGCTGGTCGGCTTCACGCTCGTGGTCGGGTTCGTTGCCTCCCGCGTCTTCCGCTGGGAGGACTGAACCCGGCGAACCGGACACCCCGCGGGGCCGGTGAGCGCCGTCACCCACCACAATGGGGGCATGCTCTCCAGCCCCGTCGGCCGTTTCCGCCTCCTCGCCCTGGCCGAGGCGGTGTCCTGGGCCGGGCTGCTGCTCGGCATGTTCTTCAAGTACGTGGTGGTCCAGAACGAGATCGGCGTGAAGGTCTTCGGGCCGGTCCACGGCGTCGTGTTCGTCGGCTACGTGCTCGTGACGCTGATGATGGCCGGGCAGTGGGACCGCAAGACCCTGTTCTGGGCGCTGTTCGCGAGCATCCCGCCGTTCGGCACGGTCGTGTTCGAGCGCTGGGCCGCGAGGACCGGCCGCCTGACCGGGACCCGGACCGCGAACGACTGAGCGCGTCCCCCGGGCGCGTCCCCTGAGCGCGTCCCCCGGGGCGCGTCCCCATCCGGTCGACCGGACCTCAGTCCTCGAAGTCGCCGACCGCGCGGCGGACCTTGGCCAGCAGGTCGGTCAGCTGCTCGGTCTGCCGGTCGGTGAGCCCGCGCAGGCCGAACCCGACGGCCGTCACGGCCTCGGTCGCGGACTCGCGGCGGGTGTGGCCCGCCTCGGTGATCTCCACCAGCGTCGTGCGGCGGTCCGTCGGGTGCGGGGTGCGGCGCACCAGCCCGTCGGCCTCCAGCCGGTCCACGATGTTGGTGACGCTGGTCGGGTGCAGCTGGAGGCGCTCGCCCATGACCCGCATCGGCAGGCTGCCCGCCCGGGAGAACGTCAGCAGCACCAGCGCCTCGAACCGCGCGAACGTCAGGCCGTGCGGCTTGAGGGCGGCGTCCACGGCGGACTGGATGATCTGCTGTACTCGCATGACGCTCGTGACGGCCGCCATCGCCGTCGACGGTCCGATCCGCTTCTCCCACAGCTCGGCGGCACGCGCGATGGGGTCGAACGGCAGCGGCTGGGACGTCATGCCGCCGAAGCTACCAGTCAGTACCCGGCCACCAGGAGGCAGCAGTGCTCGTCGCGTTCAGTGTCAGCCCGCTCGGCGGGGAGTCCGAGGGCGTGGCGGCGGCCGTCGCCGAGGCCGTGCGGGTGGTGCGCGAGTCGGGCCTGCCGAACGAGACCAACGCCATGTTCACCCTGGTCGAGGGCGAGTGGGACGAGGTGATGGCCGTGGTGAAGAAGGCGACCGAGGCCGTGCAGGCCACCGCGCCGCGGGTCGGCCTGGTCCTGAAGGCCGACATCCGGCCGGGCCACACCGGCCAGCTGACGGCCAAGGTGGAGCGCCTGGAAGCCCACCTGGCCGACTGACCGGCCGCGTCTTCGGGGCCGGCGGAGAAGTAGGACGTCCTACTAAGTTGGCGGGATGAGCGGTACGACGCCCCGCGACCTCTGGGTCCGGTTCGAGACCTACCACGACGTCACCTACTTCTCCCCGGAGTCCCGGGCCGCCACCGACGCGCTCGGGTGCAAGGGCGGCTGGATGGGCTACTTCGGGATGCGCGCCGCGCCGCTGGGCGCCGTGCCGCCGGAGGTGGTGACCGCCGCGTTCTTCAGCTTCCACCCGCGGATGGTCGCCCGCGCCGTGCCCGACGCGTGGGACGTGGCCACGCCCGCCCGCTACCTGGAGGCGCGGCTGGAGGGCGTCGACCGGGCGCTGCGGCGGATGCTGGAGTCGCTCGACCTCGCCGAGGCCGCCGACCTGGCCTGCCGCGCGGCCGGCGCGACCCCTTTGGCCGGCCGGGTGCTGGCCGCCGCGAACCGGGCGCTGCCCGTGCCGGGCGAACCGCACCTCGCGCTGTGGTGGGCGTGCACCGTGCTGCGCGAGTCGCGGGGCGACGCCCACGTCGCCGCCCTGGTCGCGGCCGGCCTCGGCCCGTGCGAGGCGCTGGTGCTGTTCGGCGCGGACAAGGGCCTCGACGCGGCCTACCTGCGCAAGGCGCGCGGCTGGGACGGGGACGAGTGGGCCGCCGCCGAGTCCGCCCTGCGCGAACGCGGCCTCGTCGGCGACGACCTCACCCCGGCCGGCCGGGCGCTGCGCGAGGACGTCGAACGCGCCACCGACGACGCCGCGCGCGACTGCTGGGCGGGGGCGGACGCGGCCAGGTTCGCCGAGCTGATGACCCCCGTCGCCCTCCGGTTGGGGCACCTCAACGAGGCCATGCGGACCAACCCGATGGGCATCGACCCGGTCGCCCAGATCACCGGCTGACCCGACGTGGCCCCGCGCGGCCCTCGTGCCAGGATGGGGGCGTGACAAGGCCAGACCCGCGCAAGACCGCCGCACTGTCCGCCGCGCTGTCCGGGGCCGTCGACCTCGGCGCGCTCAAGGCCCGGGCCGATGCCGCGAGGCAGCGTTCCTCCACCCCACCCCCGCCCGCGGGAGCAGGCCAGGACGCCGGGCCGGACGCCGGTCCGAGCCCGTGGGTCCTGGACGTCACCGAGGCGACGTTCCAGTCCGTCGTCGAGCGCTCCCTGGACGTCCCGGTCGTGGTCGAGCTGACCGCGTCGTGGAGCCCCGAGGCCGGGCAGCTCTCCCCGGTCCTGGAGAGGGCCGCCCGCGCCGGCGGCGGCACCTGGCTGCTGGCGCGCGTCGACCTGGACGCGAGCCCGCGCATCGGCCAGGTGTTCGGCGTCCAGTCCGTGCCCACGGTCGTCGCCATCGCCGGCGGCCAGCCGATCGACGCCTTCGCGGGCCCCCTGCCGGAGGCCGAGTTCGGCCAGTGGGTCGCGCGCCTGCTCGACGCCCTGCGCGACCGCCTGCCCGGCATCAAGGCCGCCGAGGCCAACCGGCCCGACGCCGTCGGCGGCGAACCGCAACCGGAACCCGAGGACCCCCGCTTCGTCGCCGCCGAGGAAGCCTTCGAGCAGGGCGACTTCGCCGCCGCCGAGGCCGCCTACGAGGCCATCCTGGCCGCCGAACCCGGCAACGCCGACGCGAAGGCCGCCCTGGCCCAGGTCCGCTTCACCGCCCGCGCCGAGGAGGTCGGCGGCGACGCGATCGCCAAGGCCGACGCGAACCCGGACGACGTGGCCGCCCAGTTGGCCGCCGCCGACCTGGAGGTCGCCACGAACGACGTCGAGCAGGCGTTCAAGCGCCTGGTCGACACCGTGCGCCGGGTGTTCGGCGACGACCGCGACCGCGTGCGCGAGCACCTCGTGTCGCTGTTCGAGCTGTTCCCGGCGGACGACGAGCGGGTCGCCAAGGCCCGCCGCAACCTGGCCAGCGCGCTGTTCTGACCCGTGCGCGACGAGGGGCCCGCCCGGTCCGGGCGGGCCCCTCGTCGCGTCTCGCTGGGCCTGACGGGTGATCCGCGTCTCGTCCCGCGAGTCGGATCAGCCCCAGTGCTCCCGCTCAGCCCGAGTACTTCCGCGTGCACAGCCCGGAACCCTCGAAGAAGCCGTCCCGGAACGCCTCCACCCGCGCGAAGCCGGACGGCACCACGGTCCCGTTCACGTCCGCCGCGATCAGGCTCTTGTCGGCCAGCAGCTCGGCCACGGCCTCGTCCAGGTCACCCGACGACAGCCGCAGCCGCGCCGAGCTGCCCGTCGTCGTCCCCGCCCACGCGCCGGTCAGGCAGGCCGTCCGCAGCCCCGCCGCCGGGCCCTCCAGCGAGTAGCCCGTCGCCTTCTGGATGGACAGCGCGAAGCGGGACGCGATCTCGGCGAACGCGGCGAAGTCGCCGATCCCGCCCTTCTGCCCGCGCTTGGGCGGGGTGCCGATCTTCACCAGGTCGGCCAGGTCGATGGCCACCGAGTTGGTCGCCGGGCAGTACGACGCGGGCGAGGTCTCGGAGGCGTCCGGGCAGTCGTCCTCTTCCGTGGTGAACGCGGGCGGCGTCGCGCCGGACTGCTTGTAGGCGTCCTGGAGCGACTGCTCCAGCAGCTCCAGGTAGCGGGGGTCGTCGACCTTCAGGTTGCCCTTGCCGAAGCCCTGGTCCTCGTCCTGCGCGTCGAACTTCTGCTGCGTGATGCGGGCCTTGACCTCGGCCTCGTCGATGGCGGCGCACCGCGCCGGGTCGCCCGCGAAGCCGAACTGGAACGCCGAGACCCGGTCGAACGCGCTGCCGTGCGCGCCCTGCTTCTCGGCGGACGTGCCCGCCGCGTCGCGGATGAAGAACATCGTCGCCAGGACCTGGTTCAACCCGGGCCCGGTGGAGATGCGGAAGTGCTCGGACTTGCCCTCGGCGACCCAGCGGAAGAAGTTGCCCGCGTAGCAGTCGGCCTGCTGCTCCTTGATGATCGTCGGCGTGGCCTGGTTGATGCCGCCCTTGTCGCCGAGCTTGTACTGCACGGCGTGGCCCATCTCGTGCGCCAGCACGGTCACCACGGCCACCGGGCCGAACGCGTCGTCGAGCATGGGCAGCAGCTCGCCCCGGTCCCACGCGATGGAGTCGTCCAGGGAGCAGTAGAACGCGTTGGCCACGCCCGCCGTGTTGGTGCGGCAGATCTCGACGCCCTTGCCGTTCGAGTCGTACGACACGAGCCGCTTGACCGGCTGGAACTCGACGCCGAACACCTCGGGCAGCTGCTCGGACCAGTACTCCTCGACGTCGGCGAGGGTGTTGATGGCCAGCCGGTCCATCTCGCCGCCGTCGCCGTTCTCCACCTGGAGGTCGGCGTCGGGCACACCGGGCTTCGGCCCGCTCTCCCCGGTGGTGATCTCCAGCCCGGACACCTTGGTGACGTCCGGGCGCTCGGAGCGGCCCTCGCCGCTCACCAGTTGGGTGCACCCCGTCAACGACACGACGGCGACGAGCGCCGTGAAGAGAGAAGCCCGTCGCCCCATGCCCAGCCCCATCGTCCCGCGGTTCGCGTGTGATCCCGAACCCTACCCAGCGGATCGCCCGTTCGGGTGGGGGCCGGCGAATCCCTCAGCCCACCCCGCAGGAGCCCACGCCCTCCAGCACGCCGCCGCGGAACACCTCGACGCGCCGGAAGCCCGGGTCGAGGGACGTCCCGCCGCTCGCGTCCCGTGCCGCGTAGTCGTACGCCAGCAGCACCCGCACCGCCTCGTCCAGGTCGCCGGGGGACAGGCCGAAGCCCTGCTGCCGGGTGAACACCTCGCGCGTGTACGACCCGGCCAGGCACAGCGCCCCGGTCGCCGCCGCCTCGCCCTCGACGTCCACGCCCACCTGGGACATCGCGGCCAGGCCGTAGCGGCTGGCCAGCAGCACGCCCGTCGCGTAGTCGCCGATCTCGGCGTGCAGCTCGGGCAGGTCCCGCTCGACCTCGATCTCCACCGACTTCTCCGCCGGGCAGAACGCCACCGGGCCCTGGTCGCCGGAGCAGGCCGGCTCGTCCTCGGTGGGCGTCGCCCTGGGCTCGGTCCACGTCTTGCCCGCGCGCTCGACCAGCGCCTTGTAGTAGGCGTTGAGGTCGGGGGTGATCGACTCCAGCATCTCGTCGAACGGCAGGTTGCCGCCCCGGTCGCGGTCGTCCGCGCTGGTGAACGCCTGCTGCGTGAACGGCCGGTTCTGCACGGTCATCGCCGCGCAGAACTTCGTGCCCTGCTGGTAGCCGTCCTGGAACGCGGACACCCGGTCGAACGCGTTGCCGTGCGCCGACTGGTCGTCCGGCGACGTGCCGACCGGGTCGCGGAACGTGATGAGCGCGCCGAGCGCCGAGTCGAGCGTGTCCGAACCGATGTCCAGGTGCTCGGACCTGCCGTCGTTCACCCACTTGACGAACGCGCCGGCGAAGCAGTCGGCCATCGCCTCGGTGAGGATCGTCGGGTACTTCTCGGGGTCGCGCCGCTCCGCCTCGGGCGTGATGCCCATGCGGTTCTGCACGGCGTGGCCCATCTCATGGGCCAGCACGATCACCACGGCGGCGTCGCCGAACTGCTCCTTGAGCACCGGCAGCAGCGCGGCCCGGTCCCAGGCGATGGCGTCGGCGCTCGGGCAGTAGAAGGCGTTGCCCTCCACGTCGCTGGCCTTCTCCGTGCACGGCGGCGGCTTCGCGGCCGGGTCGGACGTGTCGACCGAGTAGATGCCGCCCTCCAGGGGCTGCCACGGCTCGCCGAACGCCGCCGGGAACGCCTCCCGCCAGAACGTGTCGACGTCGGTGACGGCGGTGGCCGCCAACTGGTCGATGGGGCCGCCGTCGGTGCCCTGGATGAACGCGGGGTCGACGGTGCCCCTGGTGACCGAGTCACCGGCCGAGGGGGTGCCCGCCACGAGGTGCGTGCAGGCGGTCGTCGTGACGAGGACCGTCGCCAGCAGGACCAGCCGAGCCGAAGCGAGCCGCATTCGACCATTGTGCCTGCCGCGACCCCCCGCGGGGTGGCGGACGAGCCAGGTCGTTCCCGCCCGGCCCGGCGGA
>NZ_JBPKJK010000122.1:0-27928 GCF_051756985.1 Saccharothrix sabaoui | reverse complement strand
AGGGCTCGGCGGAACCACCGGGCCACGTCCTCCGGCGTGGCCCGGTACCCCGCCCACCCCGGGGCGCAGCGACTCCCTAGGCGGGGCGCAGCGACGCGAGGAGCAGGTCGGCGAAGTGCCGGCCCACCTGCTCCGCCGACAGCGGGCCGTCCGCGCTGTACCACTGGCCGAGGTGGTGGACGGTGCCGAAGAAGTAGTGGACGGTGAGGTCCGCGGGCACGTCGGCGCGGAACACCCCGGCCTCCTGCCCCTCCTCGACCAGCGACCGGAACCGCTCGTGGTAGCGGCGGCGCTCGGCCCGCACCTCGCGGCGCTTGTCCTCGGCCAGGTGGTCGGCCGAGCGGAAGTACACGCGGGCCTGGTCGAAGTTGTCCACCGAGGTCACCACGACGTCCACGGCGGCGGCGTGCAGCCGCTCGGCCACCGGCCCGGACCCGTCCGCGATCAGCGTGAGCCGCTCGGTCTGCATCCGCAGCAGGCTGCCGTAGATCTCGTGCAGCAGGTCGTCCTTGGACCCGAAGTAGTGGTACATGGCGCCCTTGGTGACGCCCGCGAGGTCCACGACCTCCTGCACCGCGACCCGGTCGAAGCCCTTCGCGGCGAACAGCCGGGTCGCCGCGTCGATCAGCCGCTCCGGTACCGATGCCATGGGGGAAGCATCGCACGCGACGATCACTGGAACATCGCGATGGGTCGGACGACCAGGTGCCCCTCCTCCGCCTTCCACGACTGCACCCGGCCCAGGCAGGACGCGTAGAACGTCCCCTCGGGCACGGCACCGTCCAGCAGCCACTCGTGCGCGCAGTCCACCCGCACCCACTGACCGCCGGCGTCGCCCCCGTCCGGGCCGAAGGGCGCCAGCAGCACCGTGACGCCGTCGGCGTCGGAGCCCGTCCGGAACCAGCCCACCACGGACACGTAGGCGTTGATGCCCTGCAACGGCACCGAGGCGGGGTTCTGCCGCGTCGTGCGCAGGTGCCGCTCCACGGCGACGTTGCGCAGCAGGTGGCGGCCGGCCAGGTCCGCGTACAGCAGCTGGTTGCCGTCCGACAGCGCCTTCACCAGCGGCGCGACCAGGTCGATCGGCTCGTAGGTCTCCCGGAAGGTCCGGGTCTCCTCGTCCACCCTGGCCACGCCGCCCGTGACGGACAGGCCGGGCACCTCGATCTTGCCGTCCTTGTTGAGCACGGCCCGCGCGGTGACCTCGGCCGGCACCGGCTTGAGCCCGAGCACCGACATGATGTTCAGCACGGTCGGCCCGTCGACGTAGACGGGCACCCCCAGCGGGTGCGGCTCGGGGCCGTACTTGTGCCGCGCGCGCCACGCCAGCGCGGCGGTGACCGCGAAGACCACCACCGCCAGCGCCGTCACGCCCCACACGACGACCCACGGCCACCAGACGTCCCACCACAGCCCCCGGTCACCGGCACCCACGGACCTCCCTCACCGCCTCCGTCAGCGACCCGTCGGTCGCGTCCACCACCCGGCCGCCGCTCGCCCGCGCGACGCGGTCCAGCTCGGCCGGGTCCGCCTCGCCGAACCGGACGGCGTAGGTGCGCGCGGGTGGCGACGGCCAGGCCGCCAACAGGTCGTCCGCGCTCATCCCGGCGTTGTTCTCGCCGTCGGTCATCAGCACCACGCCGCCCTCGCCGACCACCCGGTAGGCGTGGTCCAGCGCCGACCAGAGGGCCGTGCCGTCGACCAGCTCCGCCCCGTCGAGCAGGGTCGCCAGCGCGTCCAGGTCCCCCGCGCCGCGCACGGTGACCTCCCGCTCCTCCAGCACCGAGCCCGCGAACCGCACCACCACGACCGTCTCGCCGACCCGGAACTGCTCGAACCCGCCCGCCCGGCTCAGCGTCGCGAACGCCGCGCGCAGGCCGTCGATCCGCGCGCCCGCCATGGACGTCGAGTGGTCCAGCACGAACACCACCCGGCTCGGCCTGCCCGCCCGGTCGTACGCGGCGAGCAGCGCGTCCACCACCTCCTGCGCGGCCGGGAAGTACAGGGAGGTGCCGAGGGGTTCGCGCAGGGGCGCCGGGCGCGGCAGGTCCGGGTCGACCGGCCGCCGCCAGGTGCGCTCCATGACGGCCCGCTGCGCGCCCTCGCCCCGCAGCCACGCCACCACCCGGTCGTAGGCGGCCCGCCGGCCCGGGTCGAGCAGCATCAGCGGGTGGTCGGAGAGCACGATGCCGTCCCTCGGGTACACCACCTCCAGGGGTTCGCGCAGCCGCCCGGAGGCGTTCAGCGCCAGCACCTCGGACTCCTGCGCGACCAGCGCGTCCACCTGGTCCTCGTGCCGCGCGTACTCCTCCGCCCCGCCGTCCGCGGCGCGCACCCGGCCGGTGAGGAAGCCCTGGAGCCGGTCGCACGCCACGTCCTCGGGCCGCAGCGCCGCACCGGTGCCCGCGGCGGCCGTGGCGACGCCGATCAGCGCGCCCAGGCCGCTGCCGGACACGCGCGGGTCGGCCATCCCGAACCGCAGCCGCCCGGCCGCCGCGTGCCCGGCGAGGTCCGCCCACGACGGCGGTCCGGCCGCGCGCAGCCCGGCGGCCTTGGCGCGCTTCACGCCGAGCACGAGCGGGGTGAGCATGGTCGTGGTCGACAGCGGCAGGTCACGGGTCCGCAGCCGCAGGTACCGGTCGGTCGACAACCACGCCAGGTCGTGACCGGTGGGCCCCGCCGCGAGGTCCTCGCTGGCCCGCACGGTGCCGCGGTGCTCGACCCGGAGCGACACGCCGGTGTCGCGGCGCAGGTCGTCCAGCACCGGCGCGAGGTCGGCCAGCTCGGTGCTCGCGAGCACGGTCAGCGTGGTGGTCGCGGGCGGCGCGGGCGTGCACGCGGCGAGCAGCGCGAGCACGACCAGCAGCGGGACGGCCCTCATATCGGCACGTCGATGTGCGGGCACCGGCCCACCTCGCTGATCAGCGAGGTCAGCTCGGCCGACTTGGGCAGGTACCCCTCGGTGTCGACCAGCGCCCCGACCGGGAGGCCGCGCGACGCCAGGAGGTCGGCGAGCTCCGTGGACGTGCGGCTGCTGGGCCGCAGCCCCAGCTCCAGCGCCCGCTGCCGCAGGCCCGCGTCGTCCTCCAGCAGGTCGCCGATCAGCTCGCCCGCCGGGGTGAACGCGATCAGCCACGGTTCGGTGCGGTGGTTGGCGTCCGGGTAGAGCACGACCCGGTCCCGGTCCCGCTCCAGCCCCCGCGCGAGGCGGCCGAGCTGGTAGGCGAGGTACTGGTGCTCGTACATCACGCCGACCGGGGTGGTGCTGCGGCCGTCCGGGTGGAAGAACGTCGTGCCGATGCCGGAGCCGTGCATGCCCTCGACGTCGAACACCGGTTTGACCCGCTGGGCGACCGCGTGGACGTCGGCCTCGGTCAGCGCGACGCTGCCGTTGACGGTGAACGCGACCAGCCCGAGCCACGCCGCGCCCGAGTAGGAGTCGCACGGGCTGGGCGTCTGGGCGACGACCTGGTTGCGGTTCGGCACGCCCAGGTCGGCCCACGTCGTCGGCGCCGTGCCGTCGCCGGGCAGCGCCAGCCGCACGAACTCGGTCAGCCGCAGGTCGTAGTACAGGCCGTCCCCGCCGTCCTGCCGCGTGGCGACCCCGTGCCTCACCAGCGCCTCGGCGTAGTCGCCGAACGCGCCCAGGACGAGCGGGCTGGCGAACGGGTAGTAGACCCGACCGCCCCACTTGTCGTGGATGAGCTTGCCCGCCGCCTGGCCGGACGGGAGCACGAAGTCGTACTCCCGGACCCGCTCCTGCTTGTCCCGGATGATCTCCAGCGACCCCGTGGAGTCGGTGACGTGCACCTCCAGGCCGTGCCTGAGCAGGATGCGGCGCACCTGCTCGTCCTGGAAGAACACCACCTTGGAGGCCATCATCGACC
Source organism: Saccharothrix sabaoui (assembly GCF_051756985.1). Lineage (NCBI taxonomy): Bacteria > Bacillati > Actinomycetota > Actinomycetes > Pseudonocardiales > Pseudonocardiaceae > Saccharothrix > Saccharothrix sabaoui. The sequence goes on along the minus strand of NZ_JBPKJK010000122.1, from coordinate 24,041 downwards.
GGACCACGAGGACCTGCCGGAACGGCAGCGCGACCGTGCCCGACGAGATCATGAGGACCACGCCGACGAGGGCCGTCACCGCCGAGACGGCGAGCGGCAGCAGGTAGCGCCTGTGCTGGAAGACCGAGCGCGGCGGGGCCTTGACGGTCAACCCCGGTTCGCCGGTGGCGGTGCCGTTCGCGGTCACGAACTCCCCCGGTGGTGAGGTGAACTCCTCACCGGTTCAGATCGTCCCGTGACAGCCGGTCATTACACCGGTTCAGCCCGCGATCGTCGTGCCCCCGTCCACCACGAGCGTGGCCCCGGTGACGTACCCGCCCGCCGGGGAGGCGAGGAACACCACGGCCGCCGCCAGTTCCTCCGGGTCGCCGGTGCGCCCCGCGGGGGTGGCCGCCATCCGGGCCTCCAGGTAGCCCTCGGGGTACTGGTCCGTCATCTCGGAGGCGAAGTAGCCGGGCGCGAGGGCGTTGACCCGGATGCCCTTGCGGCCGGTCCACTGCTGGGCCAGGTCGCGGGTCAGGCCGAGCAGGCCCGCCTTGGACGCCGAGTAGGCGGCCTGCGGCAACCCGCCGGAGACCAGGCCGAGCACGGACGACACGTTGACGATCGCCCCGCCGCCGGTCATCACGGCCGCCGCCGCCTGGGCCATCCAGTAGGCGCCGTTGAGGTTGACGTCCAGCACGCGCAGGAACTGCTCGGGCGTCTCCCGCGACGCGGGCACCGCCGAGGCCACGCCCGCGTTGTTCACCAGGACCGTGACCGGGCCGAACCCGGCGGCGGCGCGGGCCACCTCGCGGCAGTCGTCGGGCTGCGCCACGTCCGCCTGCACGATCAGCGCGCGCCGGCCGGCCGCCTCGACCAGCTCCGCGGTGTCCTTGAGCCGGTCCACGCGCCGCGCGGCGAGCACCACGTCCGCGCCCGCCTCGGCGAGGCCCTTGGCGAACGCCACGCCCAGGCCCGACGACGCGCCGGTGACGATCGCGACCTGGTCGTCGAGGCGGAACTTGTCGAGGATGCCCATCAGGAAAGCCTTTCCAGGATGATCGCCATGCCCTGACCGCCGCCGACGCACATGGTCTCCAGGCCGAACTGCGCGTCGCGGGCGCGCATCCCGTTGATCAGGGTGGTCATGATGCGGGCGCCGGTGGAGCCGAACGGGTGGCCGAGCGCGATGGCGCCGCCGTGCACGTTGAGCCGGTCGAGGTCGATGCCCAGCGCCCGCTGGCTGCCCAGCACCTGCACGGCGAACGCCTCGTTGATCTCGACCAGGTCGATGTCGCCGATGGCCATGCCCGCGTGCGCCAGCGCCTGCTTCGTGGCGTCGACCGGGCCGAGGCCCATGACCTCCGGGGACAGGCCGGACACGCCGGTGGACACGATGCGCGCCAGCGGGGTCAGGCCCAGCTCGCGCGCCCTGGTGTCGCTCATGACGACCACGGCCGCCGCGCCGTCGTTGAGCGGGCAGCAGTTGCCCGGCGTGACCGTCCCCCGTGGCCGGAAGGAGGGCTTGAGCGCGGCGACGGACTCCACCGTGACGCCCTTGCGCGGGCCGTCGTCGGTGCGCACGACCGTGCCGTCGGGCAGGGTCACCGGGGTGATCTCGCGCTCGAAGAACCCGTCCGCGATGGCCTTCTCCGCGAGGTTGTGCGAGCGCACGCCGAACTCGTCCTGCTCGGCGCGGGAGATGCCGAGCAGCGTGGCGACGTTCTCGGCGGTCTGGCCCATGGAGATGTAGTAGTCCGGCAGCAGGCCGTCCTCGCGCGGGTCGTGCCACGGCTCGTTGGTCGCGGCGGTGCGCTCGGTGCGGGTCATCGCGTCGGCGAACAGCGGGTTGAGGTGCGGGTCGCCGTGGCGGTAGCGCGAGACGCATTCCACGCCCGCGCTGACGAACGCGTGCCCCTCGCCGGCCTTGACGGCGTGGAACGCCATCCGCGCGGTCTGCACGGAGGAGGCGCAGAACCGGTTGACCGTGGTGCCGGGCACGGTGTCCAGGCCGAGCTGCACGGCGATCCGGCGCGCGACGTTCTGGCCGTGCTCGTCCTGCGGTTCGGCGCACCCCAGGTGCAGGTCGATGATCTCGCGCGGGTCCAGTTCGGGGACCTGCGCGAGGGCCGCGCCGACGATCTGCGCGGCGAGGTCGTCCGGTCGCAGGTCGACCAGCGAACCCTTGCGGGCGCGACCGATCGGGGACCGCGAGGTGGCGACGACGACAGCCTCGGGCATGAGAACTCCTAAAGTTTTTTCGACGAGCGGGGCAAGTCACCCACCACCCGCGAGGCCGACTCCGGGCGGCCGAGCCGCCGCCTGCGGAGCAGCGGCCAAGTCACAGCCCGAGTTCGCGGCCGATGAGCTCTTTCATGATCTCGTTGGAGCCGGCCCAGATCTTGGTGACGCGGGCGTCCATCCAGGCGCGGGCCACGCGGTACTCCGTCATGTAGCCGTAGCCGCCGTGCAGCTGCACGCAGGCGTCGATGACGTCGTTCTGCACGTCCGCGCTCCAGTACTTCGCCTTGGCCGCGTCGGTCGCGGTCAGCTCGCGGCGGGTGTGCGCGTCGGTGCACTGGTCCAGGAACGCCTGCGTCACGTCGACCTTGGTGACCAGCTCGGCGAGGGTGAACTTGTTGTGCTGGAACGACCCGATGGACTGGCCGAACGCCTTGCGCTCCTTGGCGTAGGCGATCGTCTCCTCCAGGATCTGCCTGGCGTGGGCCAGGTTGGAGATCGCGCCGCCGAGGCGTTCCTGGGGCAGGCGCTCCATCATGTGGATGAAGCCCTTGTCGACCTCGCCGATGACGTTCTCGGCGGGCACCAGCACGTCGTCGAAGAACAGCTCGGCGGTGTCGGACTCGGGCTGGCCGACCTTGTCGAGCTTGCGGCCCCGCTCGAAGCCCTTCATGCCGGTCTCGACGGCGAACAGCGTGATGCCGCGCGCGGGCTTCGCGTCGGGGTTGGTGCGCGCCGCGATGACCACCATGTCGGCGGAGAAGCCGTTGGTGATGAACGTCTTGGAGCCGTTGAGGACCCAGTCGGGGCCCTTGCGCACGGCGTTCGACTTGAGCGCGGCGAGGTCGGAGCCGCCGGACGGCTCGGTCATGCCGATGCCGGTGGTCATCTCGCCCGAGCAGAACCGGGGCAGCCAGCGCCGCTTCTGCTCCTCGGTGCACAGGTCGGCCAGGTAGGGCGCGACGACGTCGCCGTGGATGCCCAGGCAGGAGGCCATGCCGGCGCTGACCTTGGAAAGCTCCTCGCCGAGGACGGCGTTGAAGCGGTAGTCGTTCGCGCCGCTGCCGCCGTGCTCCTCGGGGATCTCCAGGCCGAGCAGGCCCTGGCGGCCGGCCTCCAGCCACACGTCCCGGTCGATGTGCCGCTGCTCGACGAACTTCTCGTAGTTCGGCTTGAGCGTGCGGTCGACGAACGCCTTCGCGGTCTCGCGGAACGCGTCGTGGTCGGGTTCGAACAGCGTGCGGCGCACTTCCAAGCCTCCATACTAAGCGGTTGCTTAGGTCTAAGCGTGTGCTTAGCGTGCGGTATCGTCCGACTTCGTGTCAAGGAGGGTGTGATGACGTCGACCCGCGGCGAGTTCGCGCTGCTGGACGAGACCTGGGCGTCCGTGACGCCCCCCGCGGCGCGGCGCATGCTCATCGCCGCCGCGGCCGCGTTCTCGGTCCGCGGCTACCACGCGACGACCACCCGGGACATCGCCGCGCAGGCCGGCATGTCCCCCGCGGCGGTCTACATCCACTACCGCTCCAAGGAGGAGCTGCTCTTCCAGATCTCCCGGGTCGGCCACGCGACGTCGCTGTCCGTGCTGACCGGGGTGCCCGCCGGACCTCCGGTGGCGCGGCTGGCGTCGGCGGTGCGGGCGTTCGCGTCCTGGCACGCCGAGTTCCACACCACCGCGCGCGTCGTGCAGTACGAGCTGAGCGCGTTGACGCCCGAGCACCTGGCCGAGGTCGTCGAGCTGCGCCGGCGCATCGAGGCGGCCGTGCGCGGCATGGTCGAGGACGGCGTGCGGACGGGCGACTTCGACGTGCCCGACGTGCGCGGCGCGGTGCTGGCGGTGCTGTCGCTGTGCATCGACGTGGCGCGGTGGTTCAAGCCGGACCGGGGGCGCACGCCGGAGGAGATCGGCGACCTCTACGCGGACCTGGTGCTGCGCATGGTGGGCGCGTCGGCCCGGTGACACCCGGCCGGGTGACACCGGGCCGCTAGATGTCCAGCCAGCCGCGTTCCCGGGCGGAGTCGGAGCCGTCCCAGCCGTCGCCCGAGCGCCAGACGGCGGGCACGCCCACCACGCTCACGCCGTTGAGCAGCATGTCGGCGGGCCGCTCGGGGAAGACGACCACCTCGATGCCCGCGTGCCGGCGCGTGAGCCCGCCGATCCACGCCGCGGTGGCGCGCGGGTCGCCCCGCTGCGCTTCGAGCACCAGCGCGCCGCGCTCGACGCCCCGCCGCTCGCCCTCGACGACCACGTGGTTGCGCCGGTAGTCGACGACCACCGCCTCGAAGCCCTGGTCGGTGACGAACGCGTGGGCCAGCCGCTCCAGCGCGCTCCGCGCGGGCACGGCCTCCCGCACGACCGGGTCGGCCGACTCGCGGGCGTGGTGCAGGAAGGCGTCCGGGCTCATCACGAACAGCCGCACCCCGGCCGCCTCCCGCAGCTCCTCGTACAGGTCGGGCCGCGGGCCCCGGGCGTTGCCGTCGTCGTCGCGCCGCCACCACCGGTCCCCGGCGAGGCCGGTGAGGACCAGGACGTCCTGCCGGCGCGCGGTCGCCTCGGCCAGCAGCTCCCGCCACACGCCCCGGTGGTCCGGCGTGGCGTCCGGCAGGGGTTCGCCGACGCGGCCGTAGAGCAGGCCGTCGAGGTCGGCGACGACCGGGTCCTCCTCGGTGTCGGCCACGGCGACGACGTGCCGCCGGGCGACCTCGGCCAGGCGCCCGGCGACGTGCCCGTGGGCGTCGCGCAGGCCCTGTTCGAGGTCGTGCAGGGCGTCGTCGTCGAGCGCCACCCGGTCGGCCCAGGCGCGCAGCCCCCGCAGCGCCCGCTCCTCGGCTGCGGCGAGCGCGGAGGTCGCCTCGGCGGTCGCCCGCTCCGCGTCGCCGAGCACCGACTCGCGGCCGCGCCAGAAGCCGGCCAGCGCCTGGTGCGGCACCCACAGGCGGTCGCGCACCCGGTGCAGCGCCTTGAGCAGCTCCGCGCGCCCGGCGGGCGGGTAGCGGTAGAGGTCGAGGAGCGCGTCGGTGTCGAGCACCACCAGGCCGCGCGCGAGCACGTCGCGGTAGTGGTCGGGCCGCGCGGTGCGGTAGGCGCCGAAGCCGTCGAGGATCCCCCGCGGCGCGGCGTCGGTCGGCTGCTCGTCGGTCTTCCCGGAGTCGGGCACCCCGGGATTGTCGTCCCTCCCCACCGCGATGGGGAACCAGGGGGTTCCCGAAGGGGGCGCCACCGCCGGCGCCCCCGGTCGGTCACTCCCCCTCGAAGAAGTCCCCGGCCTCGTCGAGGGCCTCGCCGAGGACCATCCCGCCGAACACGCCCGCCGCGGCGCCCGCGACCAGGCCGCCCGCGCCCATCCCGTGACCGCGGTGACCGCCGTGGTGGCCGCCGTGCACGCCGTGGCCGCCGGACGAGCGCCGGCCCGCGACCTGCTCCACCCACCGGTGCAGCAGCGCCGCCCAGTCGGTGCGGACGACCTCGTCGTGGGACATGGCGAAGTGCCCGAACGAGTCGCCGCCCTGCCGGAACAGGCCGCCGCGGCGGTCCGCCTCCAGCACCGTGTAGAGGTGGTGCGGGTCGGTCACGAAGGTCAGCTCCAGCTGGCTGATCTTCGACAGGAACTGGTGCGGCGGCAGGAACTCGATCTCCTGGTAGAACGGCAGCTGCTGCGGCACGCCGTGGATGCGGCCCTGCTCGTTGTCGGCGCGCTGGAAGCGGAAGCCGAGGGCGCCGAACGCGGTGAGCACGTGCTCCTGCGAGCGGATCGGGTGGACGGCGACCGGGTCGAGGTCGCCGGGGTCGACCGCGCCGCGCACCTCCAGCTCGGTGCGCAGGCCCATGGTCATGCCCCGCAGCGGCTGGCCGTGCACGACGGTCAGCGGCGTCTCCAGCGGCACGGGGAACCGGAACGGCAGCACGAGGTTCTGGCCGGCGCCCACGCCGACGCGCTGGGCGACGACGACCCGGGCGAACTCGACGGTGCGGTTGTGCTCGTTGTCGCCGCTCTCCACCTCGACGCGGGTGACCAGGGACAGCTTCACCTGGTCGATCTCGGCGGCGTGGTCGCCGCCCATGACGCGCACCTCGCCGGTGAGCAGCTCACCGGGCCGGACGCCGGGGTTGGACAGCACCGTGTCCACGGTGGGACCGCCGACCCCGAACGCGCGCAACATCCTCTTGAAAACCACGGTGGTGCCTCCCGGACTGCTCTTCGGCCCCGCCCTCGGGGCCGAATGCACCAAGGACGCCTCACCCGGTGGATCGGTTCCCTCTGGACGAACGCTAAGGCCAGGTGCCAGTATGCGACGGCCGTCACATACTAAGCGGTCGCTCAGGACCGTTGAGGGAGGTCGCCGTCGTGCCCACGCTGCTCGTCGCCAACCGGGGCGAGATCGCCGTCCGCGTGCTGCGCGCCGCCGCCGACCTGGGGTGGGGCACCGTCGCGCTGGTCACCGACTCCGACGACGCGCACGCCCGGTTCGCCGACCGCGCCGTGCGGCTGCCCGACGAGCGGTCGTACCTGGACGCGGACGCGGTGCTCGCCGCGGCGACCGGCTGCGACCTGGTGCACCCCGGCTACGGCTTCCTCGCCGAGAACGCCGGGTTCGCGCGCCGCTGCGCCGGGGCCGGCCTCACGTTCGTCGGACCGCCGCCGGAGGTGCTGGAGCTGCTCGGCGACAAGAACCGGGCCCGCGCCCTGGCCGCCGAGGTGGGCGTGCCCGTCCTGGACGGCGCGGTGGAGGACTTCGAGGGGTTCTTCCGGGCGCGCGGGGCGTGCGTGGTGAAGGCGGTCGCGGGCGGCGGCGGCAAGGGCGTGCGGGTCGTGCGGCGGCTCGCCGACCTGGACGCGGCGGTGCGGCGGTGCCGGGCCGAGGCGCTGGCCGCGTTCGGCGACGACGCCGTGTACGTCGAGGAGCTGCTCGACCCCGCCCGGCACGTCGAGGTGCAGCTGGTCGGCACGACCGTGCTCGGCGACCGCGACTGCTCGGTGCAGTCCCGCCACCAGAAGGTGATCGAGGTCGCGCCCGCGCCGGACCTGCCCGACGGCCTGCGCGCCGCCCTGCACGACGCGGCGGCGGTCCTCGCCCGCGCGGTCCGCTACACCGGCCTGGGCACGGTCGAGTTCCTGCTCGCGCCGGACGGCCGGTTCGCGTTCCTGGAGGCCAACCCGCGCCTCCAGGTCGAGCACACCGTCACCGAGCAGGTCACCGGCCTGGACCTGGTGCGGGCGCAGCTGCTGCTGGCCACCGAGGTGGAACCGGACCTCGCGCACACCCCGCGCGGCAGCGCGCTCCAGCTGCGGGTGAGCCTGACCTCGACGGGGCGGCTGTCGGCGTTCACGCCGCCGTCCGGGCCGGGCGTGCGCGTCGACACGCACGCGTCCGTCGGCTACCGCGCGGGCCTGGGCTTCGACCCGCTGCTGGCGAAGGTCGTCGTGCACGCGGACGACCCGGTCACGGCGCTGCGCCGGGCGCGGCGGGCGCTCGACGAGTTCACCGTGGACGGTGCGCGCACGAACATCCCGTTCCTGCGCGGGCTCCTGGACCACCCGGACGTGCTGCGCGCGCACACCGGGCTGGTCGACTCGCTGCCGCGCGAGGACACCGGGGCGCGCTCCCCCGTGCAAGGCGTCGTGGTCGCGGTCGGGAGCGGCGAGGTCGTCGTCGAGGCGATGAAGATGCAGCACGTCGTGCCGGTCGGCGACGGCCGGGTGCTGGTGTCGGTGGGCGACCAGGTGCCGGAGGGGGCGCTGCTCGCCGAGGGGGTGGACGTCGCCGTCGAGGAGAAGGCCGTCGAGGTCGACCTGGACGAGGTGCGGCCCGACCTGGCCGAGGCGCTGGCCCGGCACGACTTCGCCCGCCCGGGGGCGGAGGCCCGGCGGCACGCGGCCGGTCGGCGCACGGCCCGGGAGAACATCGCCGACCTGTGCGAGGACTTCACCGAGTACGGCGGCCTGGCCATCGCCGCGCAGCGCCGCCGTCGGTCGCTGGACGAGCTGGTCGAGCGCACCCCGGCCGACGGCCTGGTCGCGGGCGTCGGCGTGGTGGGCGGCGAGCGGGTCGTGGCGATGTCCTACGACTACGCGGTGCTGGCGGGCACGCAGGGCATCCGCAACCACGCCAAGAAGGACCGGATGTTCACGCTCGCCGAACGGCAGCGGCTGCCCGTCGTGCTGTTCGCCGAGGGCGGCGGCGGGCGGCCCGGCGACACCGACCACGACGGCGTGAGCCGGCTGGACTGCATGGCGTTCCACCTGTTCGCGAAGCTGTCCGCGCTGGTGCCGCTGGTCGGCATCGCCTCGGGCCGGTGCTTCGCGGGCAACGCGGTGCTGCTGGGCACCTGCGACGTGGTGATCGCGACCCGCGACGCCACGATCGGCATGGGCGGCCCGGCGATGATCGAGGGCGGCGGGCTCGGCGTGTTCCGACCGGAGGAGGTCGGGCCGGTCGACGTGCAGGTGCCCAACGGCGTCGTGGACGTGCTCGTCGCCGACGACGCCGAGGCGGTCGCCGTGGCGCGCAAGTACCTGTCGTACTTCCAGGGGCCGGTCGAGCGGTGGGAGTGCGCCGACCAGCGGCTGCTGCGGCACCTCGTGCCGGAGGACCGGGTGCGCGCCTACGACGTGCGGACCGTGGTGGACGCGCTGGCCGACACCGGCTCGGTGCTGGAGCTGCGGCGGGGGTTCGGGCGCGGGGTCGTCACGGCGCTGGTGCGGGTCGAGGGCAGGCCGCTGGGGCTGATCGCGAACGACCCGTCGCACCTGGGCGGCGCGATCGACTCCGACGCCGCCGACAAGGCCGCCCGGTTCCTCCAGCTGTGCGACGCGTTCGACCTGCCCGTGGTGTCGCTGTGCGACACGCCGGGGTTCATGGTCGGCCCGGACGCCGAGCGCACCGCCACCGTGCGGCACCTGACCCGGCTGCTCGTGGCGGGCGCGAACCTCGACGTGCCGTTCGGGTTCGTGGCGCTGCGCAAGGCGTACGGGCTGGGCGCGCAGGCGATGGCCGCGGGCAGCCTCAAGGTGCCGCGGTTCGCGATCTCGTGGCCCAGCGGCGAGTTCGGCCCGATGGGGCTGGAGGGCGCGGTGCGCCTGGGGTACCGGCGCGAGCTGGACGCCGTCGAGGACCCCGCGCAGCGGCGCGAGGCGTTCGAGGCGATGGTCGCCGCCGCCTACGAGCACGGCAAGGCGCTGAACGTCGCGTCCGCGTTCGAGATCGACGACGTCGTCGACCCGGCGGACACGCGGCACTGGATCAGCACGCAGCTGACGTCACCGGACCGCGTCGCGCGGACCGGCAAGAAGCGTCCGTTCGTGGACACCTGGTGAAGGGAAGAGAATGGTCACGACCGCCCCACCCGACCAGCGCCGCACGTTGCGCAAGCTCATGGGCGCCGGCCTCGTCGGCAGCTCCCTGGAGTGGTACGACTTCTTCATCTACGCCACCGCCGCGGCGCTGGTGTTCCCGAAGCTGTTCTTCCCGGGGGCCACGCCGCTGGTCGGGCTGCTGCTGTCGTTCAGCACGTTCTGGGCGGGTTTCGTCGCCCGGCCGATCGGCGGCCTGGTGTTCGGGCACGTCGGCGACAAGTTCGGGCGCAAGCCCGCGCTGGTGACGTGCCTGGCGATGATGGCGCTGGCGACGTTCCTGATCGGCCTGCTGCCGACCAGCGCGTCGATCGGCGTGCTGGCGCCCGTGCTGCTGGTGCTGCTGCGGTTCCTCCAGGGCATCGCGGTCGGCGGCCAGTGGGGCGGCGTCGTGCTGCTGCTGACCGAGACCGCCGGGCCGTCGCGGCGCGGTTTCGCGGGCACGTTCGGCCAGGCCGGCGTGCCGCTGGGCGTGATCCTGGGCAACGTGGCGTTCCTGCTGGTCGGCGCCCTGGTGCCGGCGGCGGAGTTCGCGTCGTGGGGCTGGCGGGTGCCGTTCCTGGCGAGCGCCCTGCTGTTCCCGGTGGTGCTGTTCATCCAGCTCAAGGTGGAGGACAGCCCGGTGTTCAAGGAGATCAAGGAGCGGCGCGCCTCCGGTCCCGCGGTGCCCGCCGCGCCGCTGTCGGAGGTGCTGCGCACCCACCGGCGGCCGGTGCTGCTGGGCGCGGGCCTGATGTTCGCCTCGAACGCGGTGTTCTACGTGAGCATCGCGGGCGTGCTGGACTACGCCACGCGCGACCTGGGCCTGACCCGCAACTCGGTGCTGGTGGTGACGCTGCTGTCGTCGCTGCTGTCCGTGCCGGTGATCCTGCTGGCCGGCCGGTGGTCGGACAAGCACGGGCGGCGGCCGTTGATCATCGCCGGGGCGGTGGGGATGACGGTGTGGGCGTTCCCGTACTTCTGGCTGGTCGACACCGCGTCGCTGGGGCTGATCTTCGTGGCGCTGGCCGTGTCGGGGGTGACGTCGAGCCTGGTCTACGGGCCGGTGGCGGCCTACCTGGCCGAGCTGTTCGAGCCGCAGGTGCGCTACTCGGGGGCGTCGCTGGCCTACCAGCTGGCGTCGATCCTGGTGAGCGGCGGCACCCCGTTCGTCATGACCGCGCTGCTGGCGGCCACGGGCACCTCGATGTCGGTGTCCGCGTTCCTGCTCGTGATGGGCCTGGTGACGCTGGGCTCCGTCTTGGGGCTGCGGGAGACGCACCGGGTGGCGTGAATTCGACCGAACAGCGGTAGAATTCCACATCCCTTGGACTATCTTCGGGGCACGCGATCGATGCGTGCCCCGAAGGGAGATTCGAGCATCATCCGACGACATGGGTGTGAAAGCGGCAACGACGGGTAACTACCCGAGGGTGCGTTCACATGAGCGCACCCCTCCTCACCTCAAGGCGCATGCCGATGTTTTCGAGAAGCAGCGGAAAGGTCGCCGCCAGGCTGAACACCATCCTACCGCGTTCGTCCACGCTGCGGTCGAACGCGACCCCCTGGTCCCCCTCTTCGAAGCCCAAGAGCTCGGAGTACGCGTCGACGCCCGGCGGCAGTGAGACACGGTAGCGAGCACGCATTATGGGGAAGTAGAACCTGAAGGTGAATTCGTCCGGATTCCGATCAAGCATCAATGGCGCGCACATGCCCGGCCACTCGCACTCGACCAGCACACCGAACTCGCTGCCCCTCGGCAATGCCGTGCGGAAGTGGACGACCAGGATGAACTTGCCGTTCTTCACCCACGAGAACGTGATCGGCATCTTCGGGCCGGGTACGTCGCCCGCGAACAGCTTCCGCGCCACGACAGTCACCCGGCGTCGGTGCCTGGCGGGCTGAGGCCACCCGCAACCGTGCGTGAGCCGCAACTCCCGCAACTCGTCCCCCAGCACCTCCGCGCGCAGCACGAGCCGTTTGCGGGTGTCGCCGTTGGGCTCGATCACGAGGAGATCGTCCCAGTCCAGCACCCGGTACTCCGGCGAGGCGCTGCCCTCCGCGAGCTTGACGTAGCGCGAGGTGCTGTTCCGGTAGCTCTCCAGGCGGCGCGAGGCCTCCCTCCGGTTCCTGAACAGCGCCAGGCTGAGCACGAGCAGTGCGAGGAGCGCGACGACGAGGGTCCCGCGCAGGACCGTGTCACCACCGGGTAATCCGGCCGACCACGGGGCGCAGTGAGTGGACATCCCACCTCCTGGGGAGTCCGGCTACCTACGAGAATCACAGGGTAACGAGGTGTAGTCGGCCGCAGAGGCGCACTTTGACGGAAAGCGTCGGATTCGTCCCTTCCGCGGTCCGGCGGGACAAGATCGACGTGTCGAGACGAGTGAACTGTCAACCGGGTGACGTGCGGAACGTTGCCGCCTTGCCGTACGTTGCCGTGCCGTGACCACTCTCCTGGGACGGTTCAAGCAGCAGCTGCGCCGGTTCGCGCAGAAGCCCGGCTCCGCCGACCTCTCGCCCTACCGGAAGCTGCTCGACGAGGTGAACGAGCAGGCCGAGCGGGTGAAGGCGCTCAGCGACGAGGAGCTGACGGCGGCCGCGGGGGCGTTGCGCGAGAGGTCCGAGTTCGGCCGCCCCGAGCTGGTGGAGGTCTGCGCGCTCGGCCGGGAGGCCGCCGACCGCGCCCTGGGGCTGCGACCGTTCGACGTGCAGGTCCTGGGCGCCCTGGGGCTGCTGGAGGGCCACGTCGTGGAGATGGCCACCGGTGAGGGCAAGACGCTCTCCGGCGCCATCGCCGCCGCCGGGTTCGCGCTGCGCGGCGACCGGGTGCACGTGGTCTCGGTCAACGACTACCTGGCCCAGCGCGACGCCCAGTGGATGGGGCCGCTCTACGAGCTGCTCGGCGTGAGCGTCGGCTGGATCGACCAGAGCTCCAAGTCCGAGGAGCGCCGCGCCGCCTACCAGGCCGAGGTCACCTACGCGTCGGTCAGCGAGATCGGCTTCGACGTGCTGCGCGACCGCCTCGCCACCGACGAGGACGACCTGATCGTGCCCGAGCCGCGGGTGGCGCTGGTCGACGAGGCCGACTCGGTGCTGGTGGACGAGGCGCGCGTGCCGCTGGTGCTCGCGGGCTCCACGGCCGGTCCCGCCGTCGACCCGGCCCTGGCCGACCTGGTCAAGCGGCTGCGCCGCGACCTGCACTTCGAGATCGACGACGAGGAGCGCAACGTCTACCTGACGGGCGCGGGCAGCGAGCTGGTCGAGCGGGCGCTCGGCGGCATCGACCTGTACTCCGACGAGCACGTGTCGACCACGCTGTCCAAGGTCAACGTCGCCCTGCACGCCCAGGTGCTGCTGCACCGCGACGTCGACTACATCGTGCGCGACGGCAAGGTCCACCTGATCAACGACACCCGCGGCCGGATCGCGAAGCTCCAGCGCTGGCCCGACGGCCTCCAGGCCGCGGTCGAGGCCAAGGAGAACGTGGCCACGACGGACGCGGGCGAGGTGCTCGACTCGATCACCGTGCAGGCGCTGCTGAGCCGCTACCCCACGGTGTGCGGCATGACCGGCACGGCGGTCGCCGTGGCCGAGCAGCTGCGCGACTTCTACCGGCTGGAAGTACTGGTCATCCCGCCGAACGTGGAGACGATCCGGGAGGACGAGGCACCGCGCCTGTACGCGACGCTGGAGCAGAAGGAAGCCGCGGTCGTCGCCGAGATCAAGGAGGTCCACGGGACGGGCCGCCCGATCCTGGTCGGCACGCTCGACGTGGCCGAGTCCGAGCGGCTGTCGCGCAAGCTGTCCGAGGCCGGCCTGGAGTGCGTGGTCCTCAACGCCAAGAACGACGCCGAGGAGGCCGCGATCATCGCGGACGCGGGCTCGTTCGAGCGCGTGACCGTGTCGACGCAGATGGCGGGCCGCGGCACGGACATCCGGCTGGGCGGGCACGACTCGACCGACCGGGAGCGCATCGCCGAGCTGGGCGGCCTCTACGTCATCGGCACGGGCCGGCACTCGTCGTCGCGGCTGGACGGCCAGCTGCGCGGTCGCGCGGGCCGCCAGGGCGACCCCGGCGGCTCGGTGTTCTTCTCCTCGCTCCAGGACGACCTGGTCACCCAGTACGTGCCCGACCACGACGAGCCGGCCGAGGTGGACGAGGACGGCCGCATCACCGACTCGGGCACCCTGCACACCGTGGAGCACGCGCAGCGCGTCGCCGAGGGCGTGCAGCTGGAGATCCACCGCAACACGTGGCGCTACAACAAGCTGATCGAGCACCAGCGGCTGCTGCTGCTCAAGCACCGCGACAAGCTGCTGCGCACCGAGCTGGCGTGGGAGGAGCTGTCCTCGCGCAAGCCCGACCGGGTGCACGAGCTGGAGGACGTCGACCACGAGATCAAGGTCAAGGCGGCCCGGTTGATCGCGCTGCACCACCTCGACCAGCGGTGGAGCGACCACCTGACGTTCCTGACCGACCTGCGCGAGGGCATCCACCTGCGGGCGCTGGCCAGGCAGAACCCGCTGGACGAGTTCCACCGCGAGGCGATCCCGGCGTACAACAAGATCGTGCCGGACGCCTGGGACGAGGCGGAGGAGACGTTCGCCAAGGTGCAGATCGACGCCGACGGCGCGCACCTCGCCGAGGCGGGCGTGCAGCGCCCGAACACGACGTGGACGTACCTGGTCAACGACAACCCGTTCTCCTCCGGTCTGGAGGAGACGTTCAAGGGTCTGGTGAAGCTGGTGCGCCGCCGTTGAACGGCGAATCAAGCGGGTGCCGTTGAACGGCGAATCGAGCGGACGCCGGTAGGGCGGGCGCGTAGGGGTTCGTGCGGGCTGGGAGCCGGCCCAGCCCGCGACGGCGGTCAGAAGACGGGGGCGGCCAACGTCGCGTCGTCCACCGGCTCGGCCTGCCGGGGCAGTCCGGTCGGTGTCCGCATCCGCTGCTGCACCGCCTGCTCGGTGAGCGCACGGATCTCCGCCAGGATGTCCAGGTGCTGCTTGGACGGCGGCGGACCGACGAAGTTGGAGTGGTCGAACGCGGTGCGTTCGGCCATGTGGGCCAGGTTCTGGATGCGCCGGATCAGGTCCCACTCCTGCTCTGTGCGCGTAGAGCGCCGTTGCTCAGTCACCCCGGAAGCAGACACCTCACGCCGGGTGAAGGTAAATCACCTGGAGGTGCGAACTTCGCTGCGTCATTCCAGCTACCCCGACCGGCCGCGACAAAACACCCCGATCGAGGGCCTAAAGGCCCCACTCCTGTGCTAGGTAGTAGGCCGCACAGGCGTTCACGTCCAGCACGTAAGCCGTTGCCGAACCACACTGCTGAGGCGAACTGCCGGGATCGACCGGTTGGCCGTGCCCCATACCGGTGACGGTGTGCGAACGGACCACAGGTGACCCGGTGTTGTCCCGGTATATCGATCGGGGGTAACCCGCCAGGGTGTCGGTAACGTCGGCAGTGGCGTCGGTGCCGTGCACGTCGGTCCACTGCTCCACGATCTCCTGCTGGTTGGCCCGGGCGACGGTGTAGTCGGCCGTCCCGTGCCACACGGTCATCGTCGGCCACGGACCCCGGTGCGGCGACGCCGCGCGCACCCGGTCGCCCCACTGGCGCGGGGTCAGGTTCTTGCCGGGGTTCATGCAGGTGAAGGCGTCGATCATCGACGTGGCGCAGCCGGCCGGCAGCCCGGCGACCACCCCGCCGCCCGAGTACACCTCGGGGTAGGCGGCCAGCAGCGCCGACGTCATCGCCCCGCCCGCGGACAGGCCGGTGGCGTAGGTCCGCCCGGTGCCGAAGTCGGCCTTGACCCGGGCGACCATGGAGTTCACCGACGCCGCCTCGCCCTGCCCGCGGGCGGTGTCGGCGGCCTGGAACCAGTTGAAGCACTTGTTCAGGTTGTTCACGCCCTGCTGCTGGGGCAGCACGACGGCGAACCCCATCCGCTCGGCCAGCGACACCCAGCCGCTGGACGTGCCGTAGCCCGCGTCCTGCGTGCAGCCGTGCAGCACGACCACCAGCGGACGACCGGCGGGCAGGCCGTCCGGTACGTATCGGAACATTTTCAGGTTCCCGGGATTCGACCCGAAAGAGAAAACCTCGGTGACGCTCGCGGCGTGCGCGGGTGGCGCGAACACCGTCGTGAACAACAGGGCGACCAGTGCGAGTACGCGCATGCGGACCTCCTTGTCCGCACTCGAAGGTAAAAGCGCCGGCGCGCCCGGCACGATGGCTGCGCGCACCACATCCGCGCGGCGGGCCATGGCGTCCGCGACCATTCCGGGGCGCCGGGAACCGCCCTACGGTCCACGGGTGAACATCGCCGTTCCGCTGATCGCAGCGCTCCTCGCGACCACGGTGCAGGCGGTGCCCGCGTCCGCCCGAGAGGGATGCGGCCCCCTGCGCGTTCCCGGTGCCGAGCACCAGGAACTGACCCGCCTCGACGACCTGTCCACCGCCGGTGGCCGCACCGACCCCGCCGACTGGGCGGGCCTCACCCCGGCCGGCCTGCCCGCGCCGACGCCGGTGGCGGGCACCCAGGTCGACGGCTACTTCCCCGACTCCTCCACCGGCAACACCAACCACGGGTGGGCGCACGACTCGCAGTTCGTGATCCGCCTGCCGCACCGCTGGAACGGCGGCCTCGTCGTCGCCGGCTCGCCGGGCGTGCGCGAGCAGTACGCGAACGACCGGGCGATCAGCGACTTCGTGCTGGCCCGCGGGTACGCGTTCGCGTCCACCGACAAGGGCAACACGGGCGTGGCGTTCCACCGGGACGGCGAGCGCCCCGGCGACGCCCTCGTCGAGTGGAACCACCGCGTCACGCAGCTGACCCGCGCCGCGCGGGCCGTCGTGGCGCAGCGCTACTGCCGGCCGCCGTCGCGGACGCTGGCCACCGGCCTGTCCAACGGCGGCTACCTGGTGCGCTGGCAGCTGGAGAACCACCCCGAGCTGTACGACGGCGGCGTCGACTGGGAGGGCACGCTGTGGTCGGCGCGCGGCCCGAACCTGCTGACTTTCCTGCCGCCCGCGCTCACCGGGTACGCCACGGGCGACCGCGCGGCCGTCGTGGCGGCGGGCTTCCCGGCGGAGTCGGAGTTCCTGTGGCAGTTCCACCACCAGTACTACTGGGACCTGACCCAGCGGATCTACCGCGAGGAGCTGGACCCGGGGTGGGACGGCGCGGCCGAGGCGGGCACCCCGTTCTGCGCGCCCGGCACGCCGCTGTGCGACGCCGACTACGACTACCGGTCACGGCCCACCGCGCAGCGGGCCGTCGCCCGCATCGCCCTGACCGGCCGCATCGGCAAGCCGCTGCTCACCCTGCACGGCACCCTCGACGTCCTGCTGCCGATCACCGAGGGCTCCGACGTGTACGCCGACATGGTCCGCCGGGCCGGGCGCGGCCACCTGTTCCGGTACTACCGGGTCGAGGGCGGCACGCACGTCGACTCGCTGTACGACGCCTTCCCGGACCGCCTGCGCCCGCTGACCCCGTGCCACCGCACGGCGTTCGCGGCCCTGGAGGGCTGGCTGACCGGGACCCGCCCGCCCGCGTCCGCGACCGTCCCGCGCCCCGCCTCGGTGAACGCGGTGGAGTGCGCCCTGGCCTGAGCCGACGCGCGTGCCGGGCGGACCGGGCGGACCCGGGTGGACCGGGCGGACCGGCTCACCCGCCCAGCACGCGCATCAGCCGCAGCGCCAGCTGCACCTCCAGCACCCGCTCCGGCGACTGCCAGTCCTCGCCCAGCAGCGACGCCACCCGGTCCAGCCGCTGCACGACCGTGTTCACGTGCACGTGCAGCTCGTCCTTGGCGCGGCTCAGGTTCGCGCCGCACGCGAAGTAGGCGGTGACCGTGCGGACCAGCTCGGTGCCCCGGCTCGCGTCGTAGTCCAGCAGCGGCCCGAGGGTGGCGCGCACGTAGCCCGCCACGTCGGCCCGGTCCCCCAGCAGCACGCCCACGAACCCGAGGTCGGCCAGGGTGCCGCCGGTGCCCCGCCGGTCGAGCTGGACCAGCGCCCGCAGGCAGCGCACGGCCTCGGCGTGCGCGGTCGCCACGTCCTGGGGCCCGTGGGCCGGACCGCCCGAGCCCACGGTCACCGGCACGCCGACGGCGGCGCCCAGCACCCGGGCGGCGTCGTGCGCGGCCCGCCGGAGGTCGGCCCCGGGCAGCACCAGCACGACGTGCTCGCCGTGCGCGCCCGCCAGGCCGCGGCAGGCCGAGGCGTGGTGCGCGGCGGCGGCCAGCAGCCGGTCGCGGGGGCCGTCGGCGACCAGCACGACGTGCTCGGCGGCCAGCTCGACGCCCACCCGGCGGGCCCGCGCGCGCAGCGCCACCGGGTCCGGGTCGGTCGACGCCAGCAGGTCGGTGATCAGCTCGCCGCGCACCTTGTTCTCCGCCTCGGCGACCGTGCGGCGCAGGAGCAGCAGCAGGGCGGTGACCACGCCCGCCCGCTCGAACAGGCGGCGGTCGGCGTCGCCGAGGTCGGGGCGGTCGGTCAGCGTCAGGCCGCCGAGCAGCTCGCGCCCCGCCAGCACCGCGCACACCCACGTGCCGTCCTGCGGCACGGCCCGCCCGCTCGCCCGGGAGGCGTTGACCGCGTTCCGCGGCGCCGGCGCCCGCGTGGTGCCGATGCGGGCCAGCTCGGCGCCCTCGGCGTCGTGCACCACGATCCCGCCGTCGAGGACCTTCGCCACGGCGGCGGCCACCTCGGGCACGTCCGCGCCGCGCAGCACCAGGTCCGTCAGCCGGTCGTGGGCGTCCTCGGCGCGGCGCAGGGCCTCGTTGTGCGCGCGGATCGTCTCGCCCGCGGCCCGCGTCTCCTCCAGCAGGTGCGCGGTGTCCAGGGCGATGGCGGCGTGGTCGGCCAGCGAGGACAGCAGCGCCACCTCGTCGGGCGGGAACTGGCGCGGCGACCGGTTGGCCGCGTACAGCACGCCGATGACGCGGCTGTCGAGCTTGAGCGGCACGCCGAGGATCGCGACCAGGCCCTCGTCGCGCACGGCGGCGTCGATGGGGCCGGTGTGGTCGAACCGGTCGTCGGCGAAGTAGTCGGCGGTCACGTAGGGCCGCGCGGTCTGCGCCACCAGCCCGCCCAGCCCCTCGCCCATGCCGAGCCGGACCCGTTGGAACAGCGCGGAGACCGACCCGTCGGTGACCCGCATGTACGTGCCGCGCTCGCCGGCGTCGTTCATGCTCAGGTAGGCGGTGTCGGCGCCGAGCAGCAGCCGGGCGCGGCGCACGATGGAGCGCAGCACGGCGTCCGGGTCGCGCGCCCCGGCCAGGTCGTTGGCGGTGTCGAACAACGCCTCCAGCTCGGCCTCGCGGCGGCGGTGCGCGGTGAGCGTGCGGTGGACGCGCAGCGCCCACTCGCCGGCCCGCGCGACCCGGTCCAGCTCGACCCCGGTCACGCCCGCCGCGCGGGCCGCGGGGAGCACCGCCGCGAGCCGGTCGCTGCCCGCGTCGTTCGCCAGCAGGTCCAGCAGCTCCAGCAGGTGCTCCACCGCGTCCGCCCCACTCATGCGCTCATGCTGTCACCGACGGCCGCTCGCCGGCGGCGTGGTCCAGCGAGGTCCCCTTCGTCTCCTTGGCCGCCACCACGGCGATCACCGTGAGCACGCACATCCCCAGCACGTACAGCACGACGGGCAGGGTGCTGTCGTAGGCGGCGAGCAGGGCGGTGGCGATGAGGGGCGCCACGGCGCCCGCCGCGATCGACGCCAGCTGGTAGCCGATGGACGCGCCCGAGTAGCGGACCTTCGTGCCGAACAGCTCGGAGAAGAACGCGGCCTGCGGGCCGTACATCGCGCCGTGCAGCACGAGGCCGACCGTCACGGCGAGCGTGATGGGCAGGAACGACTTCGTGTCCAGCAGGGCGAAGAAGACGAACATCCACAGGCCGATGCCGACCGTGCCGAACAGGTAGGTGGCGCGCCGGCCGACGCGGTCCGACAGCGCGCCCCACAGCGGGATCGTGACCAGGTGCACGAAGGAGCCGATGAGCACCGCGTTGAGGCCGGTGGACCTCGACATGCCCAGCTCGGTGGTGATGTAGACCAGGATGAACGCGGTGATCACGTAGTACGACACGTTCTCCGCCATGCGCGCGCCCATGGCGATCAGCACCTCGCGCCAGTGGTCGCGCACGACCGACACGATCGGGGCCTTCTCGGGCTGCTTCGTCGCCTCGGCCCGGCGCTGCGCCTCCAGGAACACCGGCGACTCCGTGACGCTGAGCCTGATCCACAGCCCGATGAGGACGAGCACGCCGGACAGCAGGAACGGCACGCGCCAGCCCCACGACAGGAACGCCTCGTCGCTCTGCACGGCGGCCAGCACGGCGAGCACGGCGGTGGCGAGCAGGTTGCCCATCGGCACGCCCGCCTGCGGCCAGGACGCCCAGAAGCCGCGCCGCTCCGCGCTGCCGTGCTCGGACACGATGAGCACCGCGCCGCCCCACTCGCCGCCGAGCGCGAAGCCCTGGACCAGCCGCAGCAGCGTCAGCAGGATCGGCGCGGCCACGCCGATGGCGGCGTAGGTGGGCAGCAGGCCCATGGCGAACGTCGCGCCGCCCATCAGCACCAGGCTCAGCACGAGCAGCTTCTTGCGGCCGAGCTTGTCGCCGTAGTGGCCGAACACCAGGCCGCCGAGCGGGCGGGCCAGGAAGCCGATCGCGTAGGTGGTGAACGCGAGCAGCGTGCCGGTGAGCGGGTCCGCGCCGGGGAAGAACAGCTTGTTGAACACCAGCGCGGCGGCCGAGCCGTAGAGGAAGAAGTCGTACCACTCGATGGTCGTGCCGATGAGGCTTGCGACGACGACCTTGGCGAAGCCCGGTTTCGGCGGGGTGTGGACGGTCATGGCGGTCACCACTTCGTTGGGGGTGTGCTTGCGGGGGCCTGTGGGCGGTTACTGGGCGGTCCAGCCGCCGTCGATCGTGAACGAGGAGCCGGTGACGTGGCCGGAGTGCGGGCCGCACAGCCACAGCACGACGGAGGCCACCTCGTGCGGTTCCACGAGCTGCTTGATGGCGTGCCGGGCCAGCAGCACGTCGGCGAGCACCCGGTCGGGGTCGACGCCGTGCGCCCGGGCCTGGTCGGCGACCTGGTTCTCGACGAGGGGCGTGCGGACGTAGCCGGGGCTGACGCAGTTGCTGGTGACGCCGTGCGGCGCGCCCTCCAGGGCGATGACCTTGCTCAGGCCCTCCAGTCCGTGCTTGGCGGTGACGTAGGCGGACTTGAAGGCGCTCGCGCGGGTGCCGTGCACGCTGGAGAGGTTGACCACCCGCCCCCAGCCCCGCTGGTACATGTGCGGCAGGACGTGCCGGGCGAGCAGGAACGGCGCGGTCACCATGACCCGCTGGAGCAGCTCGAACCGCTCGGGCGGGAACTCGTGGACGGGGGCGACGTGCTGGAGGCCCGCGTTGTTGACCAGGACGTCGACCTCGGCGGGCAGGCCGGACACGTCGCCGGTCAGGTCGACGGCGTGGCCGGTGCCGCCGATCTCCCGCGCGACCTCGGCCACGCCGTCGACGTCGCGGTCGACCGCGTGCACCTCCGCCCCGGCGGCCGCGAGGGCCACCGCCACCGCGCGGCCGATGCCGCTGGCGGCGCCGGTGACCAGGGCGGTGCGGCCGGAGAGGTCGTGGCTGTGACCGGGGACACTCGTCATGGGGCGAAACGCTAGGTGACCTGCGGTTCGCGGCCCATGTGAACGGTCGACACACCTGGTGGGCGGTGGGTGTGTTTAGCCAACAGTTAGCGCCAAGAGCGACGACTTCGTGAATACCGGCTGAAGCGAACGCTCCGGCATGAGTAGTCTGCTTTGGCCCGATCGGGGGACCAACCAGGCTATGGGGGTTACCAAGTGTCACTCACGCCGATCTTCGACGACCTGCTGCGCGAGTTCGAGGGGATCATCCTGGCGAGCAGGGACGTCCCGACCGACGGGGTGCCCGCCGAGGGGGTCCTCGCCGAGGGTGCGGGCCTGACGGAGGACGCCGGTGCCGAGGCGGCCGAGGCCAAGCCGGGAGCCGCGGCCGCGGCCGCGGCTGCGAAGTCGGCGGTCGCCAAGCCGGCCGCCGCCAAGCCGGCCGCCGCCAAGCCGGCCGTCACCAAGCCGGCGGTCGCCAAGACCGTGGCCACCAGGGCTACGGCCACCACGGCAGTGGCCACCACGGCGGTGGCGGTCAGGACGGCGGCCGGCGCCACCGGGGCGGCGACCGGCTGATCCGCGAGGGGGCGTCAGCCGCGGCGGCGGAAGGCGGCGCGGAGCTGGGCGCGCACCCGCCGCCCCGCCAGGCTCACCGGCGCGAGCACCGCGCCGCGCACCCAGCGGGCCGGTTCGACGACCGCGGTGCGCACCACCCAGCGCGTCGGCGCGACGACCGCGCCGCGCCAGACCCGCCGGACCACGCGGCCGGTCGGCGCGAGCACCGCGTCCCGCAGCCACCGGGCCGGTGCCACGACCAGCGCGCGCCAGGCGCGCGCGAGCAGCCGCCACAGCGGCAGCAGGACCCGTCGCGCCGCCCAGATCCCGGCGTCGCGCAGCAACCGGCCCACCGCCGCCGCGGCCCGCCCGACCCACCGGAACGCCCACACCAGCGCACCCGCGAACAACCGGACGAGCCACCACAGCCCGACCGCCACCGCCTGCGCGAGCGGGACGACCGCGTGCCGCCACACCCACCCCAGGCCGCGCCCCAGTCCCCGCGCCCCGCGCGCCGCCTGCCGCCGGACCCACCGCAGCCCGGCACCACCCGCCCGGGTCGCCCGCACCACCACCCGCCGCCACACCCACGCCAGCCCGTGACCGACCAGCCGGGCCGCCCGCACCACGACGTGCCGCCACACCCACCGCAGCCCGGCACCGCCCACCCCGGCCGCCCGCACCACCACCCGCCGCCACACCCACGCCAGCCCGCGGCCGACCAGCCGGGCCGCCCGCACCACGACGTGCCGCCACACCCACCGCGCCGGGGCGACCACCAGCGTCCGGCCGCACCAGGCGACCGGGTCGAGCACCAGCACGCGCACCGCGCGGCGCAGTCCGCGCCCGGCGGGCCGCAGCAGCCCCCGCGCCGTCCACCGGACCGCCCGGACCACCGCCCGCCCGGCCGCGCGCACCCCGCGCCCGGTCGGGCGCACCACGAACCGCCCCAGGCCACCGAAACCCGACCGCACCGCCCGACCCGCCGGGCGCACCACGAAGCGCCCCACCGCGTCGACGCACCACCGCGCCGCGCGGCCCAGCGCACCGGACAGCCACCGCGCCCCGCGCCCGACCGGCCGCACCACGAACCGCCCCAGCGCGCCGAAGCCCCACCGCACCGCCCGACCCAGCGGACGCGCGACGAACCGCACCAACCCGCCGGACACCCACCGCACCCCGTGCCCGACCGCGCCGAACACCCACCGAGCACTGCGCCCGACCGCGCCGAACACCCGCCGCACCCCGCGCCCCAGCGCGCCGGACACCCGCCGCACCGCGCCGCCGACCGCGGTCGCCACCCGGCCGAGAACCGCGCGGACCCAGCGGGCCACCGCACCGCCCGACGCGCGCAGCCGGGCCGCCAGCGCGGCCACCGGGCGCAGCACCAGGCGGCGCACCGCCTCCCACGCCACCCGCACCGGCACCACGACCAGCACCGCGACGACGCGCGCCACCCACACCGCCCAGCGAGGCGGTTCCAGTTCGTCCTTCTCCCCCGTCATGGCACTGGAACGCGCCGGACGCGCTCCCGGTGCCGCTCAACCGCGAGAAGCGATGAGAGCCTCGACACCGTCGAGCAGCAGCCGCAGCCCGAACTCGAACTTCTGCCCCTGGTACGGGGAGACGCCGGCCTGGAGCGCCCGCACCAGCGCCGGGTACGGGGTGAAGTCGACCAGGTCGCGCAGCGCGGCGTTGCGGGCGCGCACCTCGTCGCCGTCGTCGGGGTCGCGGCCCTCCAGGCTGAGCCTGGCCTGGCCGCGCACGTAGGCGTCGACCGACTCGACGACGGCCATCTTCTCGGCCTCGCCCAGGCCGGTGTCGTCGAACACGCGCAGGCCGGAGTCCATCCAGCGCAGCAGGTTCGGCCCGGGCAGCGGCACGACGGAGACGAAGTGCAGCACCCACGGGTGCCTGCGGTAGCCCTCCCAGTCGGAGCGCGCCCAGCCCTCGATCTTCGCCCGCCAGTCCCCCGGCCACTCGTGCGGCAGGGTCTCGTCGAACGCGACGGCGTCGAGCATCAGGGCGGCCAGCTCGGCCTTGCCGGGCAGGTAGGTGTAGAGCGAGGCCGGGCCGACGCCCAGGTCCTGGGCCACCCGGCGCATGGACAGGGCGGCCACGCCCTCGGTCTCGACCAGCTCGATCGCCGTGCTCACGATGCGCTCCAGCGTGAGCCCCCGCTGGGGACCGCGCGCGGGGCGCTCGGCGTCCTTCCAGAGCAGCTCCAGCCCCCGGCGCCGCACGTCGTCCGTTGCGCTCACCGGGAGGACGATA
>NZ_JBPKJK010000121.1:0-28041 GCF_051756985.1 Saccharothrix sabaoui | reverse complement strand
GCCGCCAACCGCCTGCCGCCAACCGCCTGCCGCCGGCCGTCAGCCGAGCCGGTAGGCGCGGATCACGGTCTGCCGCAGCTCGCCGCCCCGGTCGTCGGCGGCGTGCACGCGCAGCGAGGCGAACGCCCCCGGCGCGGCCCGGTTGCCCACCAGCGCCGCCCGGCCCAGCACCGGGACCGGCCCCCAGCTCGCCCCGTCGTCGTAGGACACCTCCACGTGCAGGCGGCGCAGCGGCGGGTTGTCCACGCCCCGCTGCTGGTCCACCACCAGGGGCAGCAGCAGCGGCCGGTGCGCGGGCGCGCCGCCCGTGCCGTCCAGCTCCGGGGTGAACCGCACCACCGACATCGGCAGCCGCCGCTCACGGGTGGTCGTGCCCGCGCGGAACGTCCAGTCCACCGAGATGCGCGTGCTGAACTCCGAGACCTCCCGCGCGCGCGTCACCTCGGTCACCGCCCGGAACACGGCGGGACCCGGCGGGACCGCGAACGCGCCGTGCCCGCTGCTGTCGTTCTCGCCCACCAGCTCCCCGTCGCGGTACAGCGCGGTCCGCGCGGACGTGGTCCTGGAGTAGCCCTCGTTGCCCTCCCGGTCGCCGAACAGCGACAGCGACACCGCCACCTCGTTCCCGCTGCGCGTCAGGTTCGGGTAGGCGCCCGGGTACATCACCGGGCCGATCACGGGCGCGCCGAACGACCGGTCGTAGGTCCGGCCCGCGCCGTACCGCTCCTCGTCGGCGCTCATCAGGCCCCCGTCGTCGAAGTACACCGCCCGCCAGGCGGTGTCCGGTGTCGTGTACCTCGTGAACGCGGACGTGGAGGTCACGTCCGCGAAGAAGCTCGGGCCCGCCGTCCCGGACGGCGAGACCACGTGACCGAGCAGACCCCGCTGCCCGCCCGCGGGCCGCGCGGCGATCGTCGTGCGCACCCTCGCCAGGTCCGACGCGCGCGGTGCGCGCGCGAACCCGTCCGGCACCCGGCCCCGCTCGGCCCACCCCAGCCAGTAGGAGCCGGACGGGCCCTCGGAGCGCGCGGACACGAACACGTCCAGCTCGCCGGCGGGCAGCGGCGGTCCCGCGTGGCCGATCCGCGTCCCGGCCGGGAAACCGCCGGGGTGGTGCACGCCCGCGCTCGCGGTGGCCGTGCCGAGCCTGCGCTCGACGACCACGCTGTGCTCGCCGGGCACCGCCGCCGGGTCGGGCGCGACGACCTCCAGCGGCCCCGCCGGACGCGCGTCGAGGACCACGTGCGCCGGCCCCTCCACCCGCAGGTCGGGGCGGGTCACGATGGTGTGCGGGCCCTCCTCCGGACCGAGCAGCGACTGCACCAGGTAGTCGCCCCCGGGCAGCCGCGCGGTGCCGTCCCGCACGTAGGTGTGCGCGCCGGTGACCACGTTCACCAGGGTCGTGGGCCGCCGGTCGCCGGGCGCGCCGGGGTGCTCGAAGGTGACCGGGTGGCTCTCCGCCTCCCGGACCAGCCCGACCGGCGTCCGCAGCACCTCCGCGCCGCCCGCGGTCGCCACCACCGAGCCCGAGTACGCGCCGTCCGCGGCCTCCCGGCGCGCGTCGCCCGTCACCACGACCTCGGCGGTGCCGACCGCCGGCACTGTGACGCGCGCCGGGGACACCGAGAGCACCGGGCGCTCCGCGCCGTCCGGGCCGTGCGCCCGCACCGCCAGGTCCAGCGTGGTCGGCTGCGCGCCGTCGTTGCGGTAGACCAGGGGTTTCGCGAGGGGCACGTCGTCGTCGTGCGGCCACTCCTGCCGGCCGAGGACGACCGACGTCGGCTCGCTGGTGACCGTCGCGGTCAGCGCCGCCGCGATGTCCAACCGGCCCGAGCCCTGCACGTGCACGCCCAGCGCCGGGTTCGGCCGCGCCGAGGCGGTCAGCGCCGCCTTGAGCCGCGCGCCGCTCCACCCGGGGTGCCGCTGCGCCAGCAGCGCGGCGGCGCCGGCCACGTGCGGCGAGGCCATCGACGTGCCGGACAGGGCCGCGTGCCGCTCACCGACCGGTGTGCCGAGCGGTTCGCCGGTGCCCGCCCTGGCCGCGACGACGTCCACGCCCGGCGCGGTGATGTCGGGCTTGACCGCGCCGTCGGCCGGCCTCGGCCCCCGGCTGGAGAACTCCGCCGCCGAGTCGTCGCGCCCCACCGCGCCCACGGTCAGCGCGGCGTCGGCGGTGCCGGGGGAGAGCACGGTGCCCGCGCCGTCCCCGGCGTTGCCCGCCGAGACGACGAACAGCGTGCCGTGGCTCGCCGACAGGGCGTCCACGGCGGCCTCCACCGGGTCGACGTCGTCGCTCGCGGTCAGGCCCAGGCTGATGTTCACCACGGCCGCGCCCCGCTCCGCGGCCCAGCGCATCCCCTCGATGATCGCCGACTCCGGGCAGGCCCCCCGGCGGTCGCACACCTTGGCGTCGAGCAGCCGCGCGTCCGGCGCGACACCCCGGTAGGGGGCGCGGTGCCCCGCGATCGTGGCCGCGACGTGCGTGCCGTGGCCGAAGTGGTCGACGCCGTCCTGCTCGTGGGTGAAGTCCCGCGCGGCGACCTCCCGCCCGACCAGGTCGGGGTGGTCGCCCTCCACCCCCGTGTCGACCACCGCGACGGTCACGCCCGCGCCGGTCAGCGCCGCCGCCCACGCCACCGGTGCCCCGACCTGCGCGGTGCTGCGGTCCAGCAGCGGACGGGCCACCCCGTCCAGCCACACCCTGCCGGCGTCGTCGGGCAGCTCCGGCCACCCGGTCGACTTCGGCACCTCGGCCGCCACCGCGTCCACCGCGGGCAGCGCCCCGGCGACCCGCGCGCCCGGCGGCGGGGGACCGCCGGTGACGATCACCGGCACGGTGTCGCGCAGGCCGTCGTCGTACCCGGCCTCGACCAGCCCGGTGACGTCGAACAGCCGCTGGTCCACCCGGCCCGCGGCCAGTGGCCCGATCACGTCGGCGGGGACCACGCGCAGCCGGCCCGCGTGCCGGGTGACCTGGAACGGGACGCCCTCCCGCGCCGGGCCGGGGGTGATGGAGACGAGCCGGTCGCCGTCGAGGACGACCCGGTCGCCGGTGACGAGCGTGACGGTCTTCCGGTCGCCCGGCGACGCCTCGCGGCCCGCCGTGCCCGCCGCCGCCGTGCCCGCCGCCGCCGTGCCCGCCGCCGCCGTGCCCGCCGCCGCCCACTCCGCTGTCGTGCCCACTGCCGCCATACCCACTGCCGCCATACCCGCTGCCGCCGTGCCCGGCGCCGCCGCACCCGCCAGCACCGCGGTCAGCACCAGCACCACCGATCTTCGTGCCACGGGACCTCCCTGTCCGCTGTCCGGTCCCCAGCCAAGCGGTGCGGCGCGTGTTCAGGTTCGGTCTCCGTGAACTGAACACCGGTTTGTGAACACGACCGCACGAAAATTTCTCGCTCCGCAGAGAACGTTGACCAGAACGCTCCCGGTAGGCCACCATGCAAAGCCGAAGGCGCTCCTCTGGGAGCGCTCCCGGTCCGCAACACTGTCGTTCTGGATCGAGAACATTTCGGCCAGGGTGGCGGCGTGGTCCAAGGAGGATCAGCCCGTGCGCACTCATCACCAGCTCCGCCGGGGGGTGGCGGTCGCGGCGGCCCTGGCGCTGACCGCCGCCGCCCTGGCCCCGCCCACCGCCCTGGCGGCCCCCGACGCCGGCCCCGCGGTCAAGGTCAACCAGGTGGCCTACGTGCCCGGCCTGCCGAAGCAGGCCACGGTGGTCACCAGCTCGGGCTCGCCCGCGTCCTGGGCGCTGCGCAACGCCTCCGGGGCGACCGTGGCCTCGGGGCGGACCGTCGTGCGCGGCGCGGACCAGTTGTCGGGCGACACCGTGCACGTCGTCGACTTCTCGTCGTTCGACGTGCCCGGCGCCGGCTACGTGCTGTCGGTGGCGGGCGCGGACAGCGCCCCGTTCGACATCTCGGCCGACCCGCTCAAGCGCCTGCGCTACGACGCCCTGGCGTTCTTCTACCACCAGCGCAGCGGCACGCCGATCCAGGCGCAGTACGTCGGCGCGCGGTACGCGCGGCCCGCCGGGCACCTCAACGTCGCCCCGAACAGGGGCGACGACGGGGTGCCGTGCCGGGTGTCGTGCGGCTACACCTCCGACGTGCGGGGCGGCTGGTACGACGCGGGCGACCACGGCAAGTACGGCGTGGACACCGGCATCGCCGCCTGGCAGCTGATCAACGAGTACGAGCGCACCCTGCACGTGACCGGCGCGGACCGGGCGGCCCTCGGCGACGGCAGGCTCGCGATCCCCGAACGCGGCAACGGCGTGCCCGACATCCTCGACGAGGCACGGTGGGGCGTCGAGTTCCTGATGCGGATGCAGGTGCCGCAGGGGCGCGCGGACGCGGGCATGGTGCGGCACAAGGTCAGCGACGAGAACTGGACCGCCCTGCCGATGCGCCCCGACCAGGACCCGCAGCCCCGGCTGCTGTCGGCCGTCACCACCGCCTCGACGCTGAACCTGGCCGCCGTGGCCGCGCAGGCCGCGCGGGTGTGGCGCGACGTCGACGCCGACTTCGCCTCCCGCGCCCTGACCGCCGCGCAGCGCGCCTACGCGGCGGCCAAGGCCGACCCCGCGCGCTACGCCGACCCGAACGACGGCAACGGCGGCGGCACGTACGTCGACAACAACGTGACCGACGAGTTCTACTGGGCCGCGGCCGAGCTGTTCACCACCACCGGTGCCGGTGGCTACCGCGGTGACGTGACCGGGTCGCCGCTGTTCCGCGGCCGGGGCTTCGAGCAGGGCGGGTTCGACTGGTGGTGGACCGCCGGGCTGGGGGACACGACGTTGGCCCTGGTGCCCAACGGCCTGCCCGCCCAGGACGTGGCGGCCACCCGCGCGGCGTTCGCCTCCTACGGCGACCGGCTGCTGGGCCAGGCGGCGACCCAGGGCTACCCGGCGCCGGCGAGCGGCTACTACTGGGGGTCCAACGGCGTGGTCGCCAACGCGGCGAACGTGCTGGCGCTGGCGCACGACTTCACCGGCCGGGCCGAGTACCGGGCGGGCGTGTACCAGGCGCTGGACTACCTGTTCGGGCGCAACCCGTTCAACCACTCCTACGTGACCGGCTACGGCGAGCGCGCCACCCGCAACTCGCACCACCGGTTCTGGGCCAACCAGCTGGACGCGTCGCTGCCGACCCCGCCGCCGGGGCTGCTGGCGGGCGGCCCCAACACCGACCTGCAGGACCCGGTCGCGCAGCAGCAGCTGGCGGGCTGCAAGCCCCAGAAGTGCTACCTGGACGACATCAACGCCTGGTCGGTCAACGAGGTGGCGCTGAACTGGAACGCCGCGCTGGCCTGGCTGTCGGCGTGGGCGGCGGAGAAGGCCGGGGCAGGCTCGCCCGCGGACACCACCCCGCCCGGCGCGCCGGCGGGCCTGACCGCGTCGGTCTCGGGCGGCTCGGTGTCCCTGGCGTGGGGCGCCTCGACCGACGACGTCGGCGTGACCGGCTACGACGTCCTGCGCGCCACCGGCACGTCCGGCGCGTTCACCCAGGTCGCCGCGGTGCCGGGTACCTCCTACACCGACAGCGGCCCGGGCGCGGGCACCCACCGGTACCGGGTGCGGGCGCGGGACGCGGCGGGCAACACGTCCCCCTCGTCGGCCGAGGTCTCGGTCACCGTGCAGGGCGGGGCCGGGTGCTCGGTGACCGCCACGACCCAGAGCCAGTGGGGCACCGGCTACGTCGTGCAACCGGTGCGGGTCACCAACACCGGGGCGTCGGCGATCACGTGGTCGGTGGCGTTCACCCTGCCGTCCGGGCACTCGGTCACTGGGTCGTGGAACGCGGCGGTGACCACGAGCGGCCAGGCCGTGACCGCGCGGGCCACCCGGTCGCTGGCACCGGGGGCGACGGCCGAGTTCGGGTTCCAGGCGTCGCGCCCCGACGGGAGCACCGCGCTGCCCTCGGGCTACACCTGCGCGGGCTGAGCGCCCGTCACGGCGGCGGCGCGGTGCTGCCCCGGACGACGAGCTTCGTCGGCAGTTCGACGCGGTCGTTGTCCGGCTCACCGCCCGCCGCCAGGGTCAGCAGCATCCCGGCGGCCTCCGCGCCCATCCGCCGCAGCGGCTGCCGCACGGTGGTCAACGGTGGATCGGACCACTGGGTGAACGCCAGGTCGTCGAAGCCGACCACGCTCAGGTCGTGCGGGACGCGCAACCCCGCCTCGCGCGCGGCGTCGTAGACGCCCAGGGCCTGCAGGTCGTTGGCGGCGAACACGGCGGTGGGCCGGTCGGGCAGGCGCAGCAGCTCGCGCGCCGCGTCGCGCCCGCCGTCGTGGTAGAGGGGCGCGGTCCGCACGAGCTTGCGGTCCTGCGGCACGCCGGCCGCGTCGAGGGCGGCGCGGTGGCCGTCCAGGCGGGCCCGGCAGCACAGGAACTCCGACGGGCCGTTGACCATGGCGATGCGGCGGTGGCCCAGCCCGATCAGGTGACGGGTGGCGACCAGGCCGCCGTTCCAGTTCGTCGCGCCCACCGACGGGATGGAGTGGGTCGGCTCCCCGGTGGGGTCGAGCGCGACCAGCGGGATGGCGCGGCTGCCGAGCTGCGCCAACTGGGCCTCGCTGAACTCGGCGGAGACCGCGATGACGCCGACCGGCCGGCGGGCCAGCATCTGCCGCGCCCACGCGCTCTCCGGCGTGTGACCGCCCTGCATCTCGGTCAGCGTCACCGCCAGCCCGTCCGGGCGGACCGCCTCCTCGACGCCGCGGATGATCTCCAACGCCCACAGGCTGTCCAGGGACTGGAAGACCACCTCGACGATCGGGACCGACTCGACCTTCTCGTTCTTCTGGAAGCCGTGCTCGCGGATCAGCTCCTCGATGCGCCGGCGCGTCCCGTCCGACACGCCCGGTCGCCCGTGGATCACCTTCGACACGGTCGAGGCGGACACCCCGGCCAGGTCCGCGATCCAGGAGACCCGCACCTCACCGCCCGCGCGCCCGTCCACCGCCACGGACGGCAGCCTACGCGAAACGACCCGGTCAACGGATCATGGCCCGGCGGCCCGTCCACCGGCGGGTCCGGGGCGCAGCGGTCGGCCGAGGGGACCGGGCGAGCCGGACCACGTCCGGGCCGGGTGGTGAGTCCACACCGGACGGAAAGGGGCCGTCCGCCGCGGTCAGTCCCGGGGAGGCTGGAGGGCGTCGCCCAGGGCCTGCGCGAGCCACCCGAGGTCGTGGGCACGGCGGACATCGGCCTCGGTCATCCGGTGCCGCGCCCGGTGGTCGTTGAGCGACCAGCTCGCCCGCCTGGACTCGGTGCCCCAGGCGCGGACGTGCAGGCCGAGCGGGCTCTCCGGCGAGACCTCGACGCGCTCGCCGCGCGAGGCCGCCGCGAGCGCGTCGGCGAGGCCCGGCGTGCCGGTCAGGTCGTGCAGGGTCGTGAGCCGCCGCACCTCGGCGACGGCGTCGACGGGGCCGTCGTGACCGGGGCGGCCCGCCGGGGGCCTGCGCGCGTCGCCGAACCACGGCTCGACGTGCGCGCTGAGCAGCGGGCCGGTGAGCGCCTCGAACGAGGGCAGGACGCCGGTGATGAGCTCGGCGATCCGCGGGCAGCGGGCGATGGGGTCGTCGACGTCGTCCTCGTGCGCCGCGCCGAACCCGGCGTCGAGCAGGTGGGGGAGCAGGAGGTCGGGGTCGCTGCCGTGGCGGTACGCGGGGACGACCGGGTCGAACCCGCTGACCAGCTCCCCGTCCACGGCGTACCCGAACGAGTCGGAGGCGTAGTCGTGGCGCAGCACGGACACCGCCTCGGTCCCGTGCGACAGCCCGTCGAGCCGGTGCGAGCCCTCGAAGCCGTTCGGCTCGACCACGACGGTCCACGTGCCCAGCGGCAGCGCCGAGGCCGCGGTGGGGTAGCCCGTGTCGAAGTCGTGCAGCTCGTGGAGGTCGGACAGCGTGCGGACCGCCGCGGTGTCGGGCAGACCGCCCATCCGCCGCAGCGCCTCGGGGCCGTCGACGCCCCGGATGAAGGTCAGGCAGAAGATGTCACCGAGCCCCGGCTCCTGGCCGAGGTGCGCGTCCGCCCAGGAGAGGTCGTCGACACCGGTCACGCGGAACACCCCTCGGGTCGCGGACGGGAGGCGTGCGAGCCCACGCGGGTCGCGCGGCGGGCGGTGGTGCCGGGTCGAGCAGCGACGGTGGAGGTGCCCGACCCGGCCCGGTCAGAAGTCGAAGACCTGGAGCTCGTTGATCCGGACGAAGCCGGGCTGGTGGATCGGGCCGGTCTTGCCGAGGATGCGGATGACGCGCGCGCTGCGCGGCGGGAAGGTGACGGTGACGACCGTGTCGGTGTTGTAGTTGATCGTCGCCAACGTGTCGAACACGTGCTCGTTCTGGACCTGGACGTCGAAGTCGCGCAGCGGGTAGCCGGCCGTCGTGTGGACCACGACCCGGCTGATCGTCTGCGCGGTGGGCAGGGCCACGAACACCCACTGGGCGTAGTTCGGCGGGTAGTAGGCGGCACCGTTGGCGTTCGCCCAGCTGTGCGCGCCGCCGAGGGCGGTGCTGGTGTCGCAGTCGTTGACCCGGGCGGTGGAGTAGCCGGAGAACGTGGACGACGCGGCGGTCGTGCCGGCGCAGGCGTAGTTGGTGCCCTCCGGGGCGGCGGTGGCCGTCGCGGCGGGGACGAGGCAGAGCGCGAGCACCGCGCTCAGGGCGGTCGCGGCCGATCGGGCGACTCTTCGGGTGAACAGACCGGATTTCGCGTTCACGAGGTTCCTCTCGTGGTCGTGCCGGCACCGGTGGGTGCCGGGTCCGGCAAACGCTTCTCCGTCGATCACCCGGTGCCAACCGCTGTTTCGGTGCCCGCCGGATCGACCACCCGCTCAGCCCGTTGCCCGTCGCGGAACCGTATTCCGGCGGTGTCCGGAGTGGACGGGTGAACGCGCCCCGTCGAACGGCGCCCGCCGGCCCGGTTCCCCACCGCGCGGGTGGGGACGCCGTTCGTCACCTCGGCGGTACCGCCAGGGACGCCCACACCACCTTGCCGCCGTCGAGGGTGTGGTTGCTGCCCCACGCGGTGCTCAGCGCCTCGACCACCGCCAGGCCGCGTGCGCCCGCGCCCGGCCCGGGTGCGGGCGGCAGGACCGGGCTGGTGTCGTGCACGGCCACGGTGAGCCGGCGGGGGAACAGGTCGATCCGCAGCACCGGGGCGCTGTCGGTGTGGAGCAGCGCGTTGGCCACGAGTTCGTCGGCCAGCGCGACGGCGGACGTGGTGAGGCGCGGCAGGTGCCACGCGCCGCACCGCTCGCGGACGAACGACCGCGCCAGCACTCGCGCCAGCGGCGCGGCGGGGAGCTGGATCTCGTCGCGGTGCCGCAGCGGCAGTTGCCTGACGGCGGCCAGCGCCCGGTCGAGCCCCTCGTGGTACGGCACGAAGCGGGCGACGCCGGTGCGGGTCAGCACCTCGCGGTGGACCCGTTCCCGGGCCACGAGCACGAACGGCACGGCGGGCCACCGGGCGACCCGCATCCACGTGGTGGCGAACACGGTGGCGAGGGGGTCGCTGCCGATCTCGAAGTCCTCGTCCAGCACCACGAGGAGGGCCGCCGGCTGGTCCGCCGCGTGCTTGAGCAGCCCGTCGCGCAGGTGCGCGTAGGTGGACAGGTCGAGCCTGCCGACGGGGCGCACCAGCACGGCGTCGCCGATCCGGGCCGACTTCAGGCGCAGGAGCGACGCGCGGCGGCCGATCACGCGGCACCCGACGACGGCGCACCCACCGCCGCCGCGCCCGTCGTCGGGTGCGGCGGGGTGACGGGGGCGGGACTGGCGGGTGCGGCGGTGAGCGTCATGATCGACCGTTCGTAGGCTGTGTCGGGTCCCATGCTTCCGCCGCGGCGGAGGCGTGGTGGAGGGCCAAAGGTCCCTATCTGTCGCCCGAACAGGTGAACCGCTGCGGCTGCTCGGCCGCATTTTTCGTGCTGGACGGTCAGTTCGCCCTGTCCGGTTCCAGCGGGTGCGGGGCGCCGTGCCGGTGGCGGTCCACGTGGGCCACGACGGCGGGGGCGATGGCGGCCAGCGGGAGCACCGCGTGGACGAGCCCGGTCGCGGTGGCGGCGGAGGGCATGCCGAAGTGCGCGGAGGTCGCCTCGTCCTGCGCGTACACGGTGCCCCCGCGGTGGGCGACGGCGCGGATGCCGGCCTGGGCGTCGGTGCCCGTGCCGGTGAGGACGACCGCGAGCACGCGCGGTCCGCAGGTCACCGCGAGGGTGGCCAGGAACAGGTCGGCGGAGGGGCGGGCGGGCGGCAGCGCGCCGGAGTCGATGAGGCCGACCCTGGTGGGGGAGGTGACCAGCAGGTGCCGGCCCGCCGGCGCCACCAGCACCCGACCGGGGACGAGGAGGTCGCCGTCGCGGGCCGCGGCGACGGTGAGGGCGGTGCGCCGGTCGAGCAGCTGGG
Source organism: Saccharothrix sabaoui (assembly GCF_051756985.1). Taxonomy (NCBI): domain Bacteria; kingdom Bacillati; phylum Actinomycetota; class Actinomycetes; order Pseudonocardiales; family Pseudonocardiaceae; genus Saccharothrix; species Saccharothrix sabaoui. The sequence goes on along the minus strand of NZ_JBPKJK010000121.1, from coordinate 17,625 downwards.
AGAGCAGGCTGGTGCGCTCGGGGTGCAGGTGCTGCACGACGAGCACCGCGGCGGGCAGGTCGGCCGGCAGGGGCGCCACCACCCGCGTCAGGGCGTCCAGGCCGCCCGACGAGGCGACCAGGGCGACCACCGGGAACCACGCCGGGGGTCCGGTGTCGTCGAAGGTCATCCGGGGCACCGCCGCGGGTCGGGCGCGGGTTTTCCGCGATCCGCCCACCCTACCGGTGTCCGGATCGCCCGCACGGGTGACGTGGAGCGGGTGCCGGTGTTCGCGGGCGGCGGGCCGGCCGCTCCCGCGGTGGTCGGGCCAGGGGACGGGCGGTTCAGGGCGCGGCCACGCCCTCGACGATCGACAGCCTGGTGTCGGTCGGCAGCACGCGGGTCAGGCGGAGGCCCGCGCGGGCGAACAGGGCGTCGAAGTCGGCCCGGGTGCGTTCGCGCCCGGTGAGCGCGCTCATCATGAGCAGGTCGATGACCTTGCCCGGGTCGGGGTCGTTGCCGGGCGGGACCACCGCGTCGACCACCAGGACGCGGCCGTCGTCGGACATCGCCCGCCGGCACTGCCGGAGGATGCGGACGCACTGCTCGTCGTCCCAGTCGTGCAGGACCCGCTTGAGCAGGTAGGCGTCGCCGGGCGGGGCCCCGGTGAAGAAGTCGCCCGCGGCCAGGTCCCAGCGGTGGTCCGCGCCGAGGGCGGTCAGCCGGTGGCCCGCCAGCACGTGCGGCTGGTCGAACAGCACGCCGCGCACGGTGGGGTGCTCGTGCAGCACCGCTCGCAGCAGTCCGCCGTGGCCGCCGCCCACGTCGACCACCACCGCGCCCGGCGGGAAGTCGCAGGCCCGCGCCACCAGGGGGTTCTCCGGGTCGGACATCGAGGCCATGCCGTCGTGGAAGACGGCGGCGGTGGCGGGGTCCCGGGCGAAGTGCTCGAAGAACGGCACCCCGAACAGCCGGTCGAACGCCGACGTGCCGGTGCGCACGGCCTCCTCCAGCTCGCCCGCGGGCCGCCAGAACGTCGTGTCGGTGATCATCAGGACGGCCGGGGCGAACGAGTCCGGCACGTCGGTGCGCAGCAGCTCCGCCGCCGGGGTGAGCGCGAACCGGCCTGCGTCGTCCTCGGTGAAGATCCCGTGCGCGGCCAGCAGCCGCAACGCCCGGTGCAGGTTGAGCGGGTGGGTGCCGGCCGCGCGGGCCAGGTCGGCGACGGGCAGCGGGCCCGCGGCCAGGTGGTCGGCCACGCCCAGCGCCGTGACGGCGCGCAGCGCGGCGGGGACCAGGTAGCTCAGCGCGAGGTCCATCAGGGCGAAGCGGGGGTCGCTCTCCGCGGGGCGTGCGGCGGGGTCGGGGGAGTGCTCGGTGGTCGCCACCCGGAGTACCGTATTGATCACGCGCCGTGATGGCGAGGGGTGTGCCCCAGGTTCACCCTCATGTACGGACGCGGTGCCGCGGCGGCCCGTCACAAGCGGCCGATTGACCTCTAGCCGCGGTCACGGGTGGCCCGGCAGGCTTCGGTTACCGCAGTGTCCTGGGGGGCACTTACGTGCGTCACTCGCGTGCTTCTTGCTGCGGTGAGCCAGTTCTCCTTATGAGAGGGAAACCGTGGCCATGTCGTCCGCAACACCCCTGTTGCGCCGGGCAGCCGTCGCGCTGCTCGCCGCCGGCGCGCTGCTCGCGCCGGTCCACCCCGCCTCCGCGTCCACAGTGGACGAACCGGTCGTCGCGGCCCCGTCGCCGGACTCGCCGGTCAGCGGCCGGGCCGTGCCCGCGCTGCGCGGTGACGCCGCGCGGGCCGCGGCCGGTCCGGTGGTCAGCGAGAAGGTGCTCCAGCGCGGCGAGTCCCGGGCCCTCGTGCCGAGCGGTGGCGCCGACGCCTCGACCATCACGCCGTGGAGCGGTTCGCTGCACGTCGTCTGGGGCGCGTTCCCGAACGTCTCGTCCGACGGGGCGCAGGCCACCCACACCGTCAACCCGGGCATCAGCATCCCGGCGGGCAACCCCGACGTGGTGTACGCCCCGACGCTGGTCCCGAGCGGGAAGTCCTGCATCGAGGTGACCACGTTCTACTGGCAGGGCGGCAACGGCGTCGGCGCGTGGGACTGGTGCGCCGCCTCGCCCGGCTTCGCCGCGGTCGCCTGGATCAACTCCGGCTTCACCAGCACGTACACCACGCCGTTCCAGGGCCTGCCCGCCTACACGGTGCTCGACGTGCAGACCAACGCGGTGACCAACTCGTGGACCGCCTACCTCTACAACTACACGACCTCGTCCTGGGACGCGCTGTTCACCAGCGCCGACACCGCCAAGCTGAGCGAGACGCACGGCGGCTGGAACATGTTCGAGGTCTACACCGAGTACAACGCCGCCACGGGGCAGGGCCACTACTGCACCGAGACCTACGGCACCCAGTACCACGCGGCCAACATGCAGATCAAGGTCGGCGGCACGTGGAGCGCGCTGACCACGAGCAACTCGTCGGTCACGCCGCCCGGCAGCGTCAACAGCACCGACTTCGGCTGCTACGGCCTGTCCTTCACGCTCCAGACGGCGAACAGCCACTGGCAGGTCACGCACTGATCGCCGGGTGCGGCGCCCGACCGCCCGGGCGCCGCACCACCCGGTCAGGCCGGGTAGGCGCGGGTCTCCCCCGGCTCGACCGCGGCCCAGAGCCGGTCACCGGGGCGCAGCCGCAGTTCGGCGACGGTCGCGGTGCTCACGTCGGCGAGCGCCGGTGGCGCGCCGTCCAGGCGGGCGCGGCTGGTGTGCGCGTGCTGCTCCACGCCCGCGACGGTGACCTGCCAGGTGTTGACGGGGTCGTGCGCCGGGCGGGCGGCGTGCAGGGTGACGGCGCCCGGGGCGAAGGTGACCAGCACCTGACCGCGCGCGGGGTGGGCGAGGGTGAGGCGCCCGCCGCCGACGAGGTCGACCGCCGTGCCGTCGGCGGTGCCCCGGTAGAGGTTGAGCCCGACCAGGTCGGCCACGTAGGGGGTCCGGGGGTGCCGGGCCACGTCGACGGGCGTGCCCCGCTGCACGACCCGGCCGTGTTCGAGGACGACCAGGCGGTCCGCCAGCACCATGGCGTCGACCGGGTCGTGGGTGACCAGGACGGTGCGGCCCGCGAACCGGTCGAGGTGGCGGCCCAGCTCGGCGCGGGTGACCAGCCGGGTGGCGGCGTCGAGGGCGGCCAGGGGCTCGTCGAGCAGGAGCACGTCGGGGTCGGTGGCCAGGGCCCGGGCGAGGGCGACGCGCTGGGCCTGGCCACCGGACAGGGCGCGGGGCCTGGCCCGGGCGAGGTCGGCGAGGCCCACGCGGTCGAGCCAGCCGAGCGCGGTGGCGCGGGCGTCGGCCTTGCGGGCGCCCCGGGCGCGGGGGCCGAAGGCGACGTTCTCCAGCGCGGTGAGGTGGTCGAACAGCAGGTAGTCCTGGAACACCACGCCGGTCGTGCGGTGCTCGGGCGGCACGAACGCGCGCGGCGGCTCGTCCCAGGCGCGCCCGTCGAGGCGCAGGTGGCCGCCGGTGAGGGGGAGCAGGCCCGCCAGGGCGCGCAGGGCGGTGGACTTGCCCGCCCCGTTGGGGCCGAGCAGGGCGACCACCTCGCCGGGCGCGACGGTGAGGTCCAGGTCGAGGTCGAACGCGCCGCGGGTGGCCCGCAGGTGGGCATCGAGGGTCACGAGGCGCCCCTGACCCAGCGGTCGCGCAGGCAGGCGAGCACCGCGACCGAGACGAGCAGCAGCACGACGCTGAGCGCGATCGCGGCGTCCGGGTCGGTCTCCAGGGCCAGGTACACGGCCAGCGGCATGGTGGTGGTCTCGCCGGGGAAGTTGCCCGCGAAGGTGATGGTCGCGCCGAACTCGCCCAGCGCCCGCGCCCAGCACAGCACCGTGCCCGCGACCAGGCCGGGCAGGATCGAGGGCAGCGTGACGCGGCGGAACGCGTGCCGGCGCGACGCGCCGAGGGTGGCGGCGGCCTCCTCGTAGCGCGGGTCGGCGGCGCGCAGCGCGCCCTCCACGGAGATGACCAGGAACGGCATGGCGACGAACGCCTCGGCCACCACCACGCCCGCGGTGGTGAAGGGCAGCGAGACGCCGAACCAGGCGTCGAGGTGCTGGCCGACCACGCCGCGCCGGCCGAGCACGAACAGCAGCGCCACGCCGCCCACCACCGGCGGCAGCACCAGGGGCACGGTCACCAGGGCGCGCAGGAACCCCCGGCCGGGCAGGTCGGCGCGGGCCAGCACCCAGGCCAGCGGCACGCCCAGCACGACGCAGACCACCGTGGCCAGCGACGCGCACAGCAGCGACAACCGCAGGGCCTCGCCGACCTCGGGGCTGAGCAGCTGGGCGGGCAGGGTGCGCCACGGCGCGCGCAGCAGCAGCCCGGCGAAGGGGACGAGCAGGAACGCCAGGCCCAGCAGGGCGGGCAGCACGAGCACCGGCGGCAGCCCGCCGCGCGCCGCCCGCGCGCGGGTGCGGGTCACGGCGCGGCGAACCCGGCCGCGGCGAGCACCGCGCGGCCCTCCGCGGACAGGACGTGGTTGACGAACGCCCGGGCGCCGGCGGCGTTGGGCGCCGTGGCGAGCGTGGCGATCGGGTACTCGTTGACCGCCTCCTCCGCCTCGGGGAACCCGATGCCCTCGACCTCGTCGCCGGCGGCCCCCACGTCGGTGGCGTAGACCAGGGCGGCGTCGACCTCGCCGAGCCGGACCTTGGTCAGCACGGCCTTGACGTCCTGCTCCAGCGTGTCGGGGCGCGGTGTGACGCCGGCGGCGTCGAACGCCTCCTTCGCCGCCGCGCCGCACGGGACCTGCTCCGCGCACAGGGCGATCGTGGCGTCGGGGTCGGCGAAGTCGGCCAGGCCGGTGACGCCGCCGGGGTTGCCCCTCGGCACGGCGATGCGGAGCGTGTTGCGCGCGAACGTGGTGGGCGTGGCGGTGACTGCGCCGGACTCGCGGACCTGCTCCATGGTGGCCGGGGACGCGGCGGCGAACACGTCGGCCGGCGCGCCCTGGTCGATCTGCTGGGCCAGCGCGGAGCTGCCCGCGAAGTTGAACACCACCTCCGCGCCCGGGTTGACGGCCTCGAAGTCCTCGCCCAGCCGCGTGAAGGTCTCGGTCAGGGACGAGGCGGCGAACACGGTGATCCGCCCGCCGGGACCGGTCGCGGCGGGTTCGCCGCCGCAGGCCGCCAGCACGGCCGCGGCCAGCGCGCACGCGGCCGGGGTGGTGAGCGCTCGGCGCACGGCGTCAGCCCTCCGGGATCTCGACGACGACGTGCGTGGACTTGATGGAGGCGACCGCGACCGTGCCGACCTCCAGGCCCAGTTCGTCGGCCGACTCGCGGCTCATCAGCGACACCACCCGGAACGGCCCCGCCTGCATCTCGACCTGCGCCATCACCCCGTCCTTGACCACGCGGGTGACGATGCCGCGCATCCGGTTGCGGGCGGACGCGGCGACCGTGGTGCCGGGTTCGGCGGCCTCGGAGATCCGCTGCGCGAACGCGGCCAGCTCGCGTCCCTCGACGCCCTTGCGGCCGTTGTCCAGCTGCACGGCGGCCAGCCGCCCCTGGTCGATCCACCGGCGCACGGTGTCGTCGCTCACGCCCAGCAGCGCGGCTGCCTCGCTGATCCGCAGGTTCGGCACGAACGGCAGTTTATCCCCGCAGGCGCCGGTCCGATGTGGCCGGGTGCCCGTGGACTCGGATCGGGCGCGCCACCGTTCCGGGTGATGGGATCAACCCGGTCCGGTGATGCTGCGCGGCCCCGCTCGCGGTTACGCTTCGCCGTTGCTGGGGACCGACCGGTGAACGGGGCGTGGCGTGGCGGAACAGGTGCCGACCGGGAAAGTGGACCGCGCTTTCGCGGTCTTCGACGTGAACGGCGGCGGGCGCCTCCGGTGGACCGACTTCGAGGCGGAGGCCGCCTGCATCGGCGAGGGGTTCGGCCGCAGCCCCGACTCGGCCGAGGTCCGCGGCCTCGTGACGGCCTACGAGCAGGTCTGGGAGTACGTCTGCGGCGCCGCGGACGTCAACCGGGACGGGGTCGTGACGAAGGACGAGTTCGAGCGGGCGCACCGGTCGCGGCGGCTGTCCGCCGAGACCGTGGCGGACCTGTGGACGGTCGTCTCCGACCGGCTGTTCGCCGTGGCCGACCGCGACGGGGACGGCCGCGTCGACCAGGGCGAACTGGTGGAGCTGTACCGGGCGGGGCGGGTCGTCGACGCGGAGCGCGCCGCCGAGGCCGCGTTCGCCGGGACGGGTGTCGACGGCGACGGCCGCGTCGACCAGACCGGGTTCACCGCGACCGCGCGCGGCCTGTTCGCCGAGGTCAGGTGACGAAGACGCAGAACGGGTGGCCGGCGGGGTCGGCGTAGACGCGGAGCGGCTCGTCCGGGTCGTCGCCGGCAGCTCGGGCACCCGCTGGAACGCCGGCTGCGTGTCGCCCGCCAGGTGCCGGAGCACGAGCCGGTCGACGTCGTCGGGCCGCCCGTCACCGGGCGGTTCGTCGCCCGGCCGGTGGGTCAGGCCCGGCAGGCGGCGGTCGCGCGCACACCTCGAAGATCACCGGCCGCCCGCCTACCGTGCACGCCATGGGCATCGACGAGAACCGCGTGACGGCGGCCGTCGTGCAGGCCGGTGCGCGCCTGTTCGACACACCCGCCACCTTGGCGAAGGCCGTGGACCTGGTGCGGGAGGCCGCCGGTCGGGGCGCGGACGTGGTCGTGCTGCCGGAGGCGTTCCTCGGCGGCTACCCCAAGGGCCTGGACTTCGGGGTGACCGTCGGCAGCCGGACGCCGGAGGGGCGCGAGCTGTTCCGCCGCTACCACGACTCCGCGATCACCGCGCCGGGACCGGAGACGCGGGCGTTGGGCGAGCTGACCCGCGACCTCGGTGTGCACGCCGTGGTCGGCGCGATCGAGCGGCACGGGTCCACGCTGTACTGCGTCGCGCTGTTCTTCGGCCCCACCGGCTACCTGGGCCTGCACCGCAAGGTCGCGCCGACCGCCGCCGAACGCCTGATCTGGGGCCAGGGCGACGGCTCGACCATGCCCGTCGTCACCGCCGGCGCGGCGCGGCTCGGTGCGGCGATCTGCTGGGAGAACTACATGCCGCTGTTCCGCGCCGCGATGTACGCCAAGGGCGTCGACCTGTGGTGCGCGCCCACGGTGGACGACCGCGACGGCTGGCAGGCCACCATGCGGCACGTCGCGCTGGAGGGGCGCTGCTTCGTGCTCGGCGCGAGCCAGTACCTGCTGCGCTCGGACCTGCCGGCCGACGTGCGCCCCGTGCAGGGCGACGACCCGGGCACGGTCCTGATCGACGGCGGCAGCGTCATCGTGTCCCCGCTCGGCGACGTCCTCGCCGGCCCGCTGCGCGGCACCGAGGGCGTGCTGACCGCGGAGCTGGACCTGCGCGACCTGGCCCGCGCCCGCTTCGACCTCGACGTCGTCGGCCACTACTCGCGGCCCGACCTGTTCACCCTGCGCGTGGACGACGCGCCCAGGCTCGACGGGCGGTGAGCCGACCTGCCCCGACGGCGCGCCCCATCTGAGACGTCGTTGTCCGCCGCCCGGGTGAATCCCCGGGCCGTCCCGTTGACTGGCGCGGTGCTCGGCTCCCACGGTTCCAGGGGCCTGGGAGCGCTCCCAGGTGGAATGGGGCGGTTCCCGCCCCGGCACGAGACCCAGGAGGCCCGATGAAGCGCCCCATCGCGATGCTCGCCGCAGGCGCGGCGGTGATCGCCTGCACCACGGCCCTGTCGCCGCCCGCGTCCGCCGCACCCGGTTGCCGCGTCGACTACGCGGTGACCAGCCAGTGGCACGGCGGGTTCCAGGGGAGCGTGAGGATCACCAACCTGGGTGACGCCGTGACCCGCTGGTCGCTCGGCTTCGACTTCCCCGACGCCGGGCAGCGGGTCGTCCAGGGCTGGAGCGCCACGTGGAGCCAGGCGGGCTCCCGCGTCACGGCCGCGAGCGCGGCCTGGAACGGCGCCCTGGCGACCGGCGCGTCCACCTCGATCGGCTTCGTCGGCTCGGCCACCGGCGCCAACCCCGTCGCGGCGGGGTTCACCCTCAACGGCGTCGCCTGCACCGGCCAACCCGGCGGCGGCACCGCCGTCCTCGACCAGGTCGCCACCCCCGGCCGGGTCCAGGACGGGGGCGACGCCGTGCGGTTCAGCTGGCCCGGCACCTACTTCGAGGGCCGGTTCCGCGGCACCGGGATCGGCGTCGTCCTCGACGACCCCGCCGCCGACTACGACGTCCAGGTCGACGGCCGCACCGCCGCCACCCTGGTGAACCCGGCCGCCGGCACGCACTGGGTCACCGGCCTGACCGACGCCGAGCACACCGTCCGCCTGGTCAAGCGCAACGAGAGCCCGTGGGCGACCAGCGCGTTCGGCGGCCTCGTCGCGGCACCCGGCGGCGCGGTCCTGGCCAAGCCCGCCGCCCGCGGCAGGCAGGTCGAGTTCATCGGTGACTCCCACACCGCCGGCTACGGCAACCTGTCCACCACCCGCGACTGCACCGGCGACCAGGTCAACCGCACCACCAACGCCGACGTGGCGTTCAGCGCGCTGACCGCCCGCCGGCTGGGCGCGGACTACCAGGTCAACGCCTTCTCCGGGCGCGGCGTGGTGCGCAACTACAACGGCGGCGAACCCGGCACCAGCTACCGCACCTACTACGACCGGGCCCTGCTCGCCGTGGACGGCGACGTGTGGCGCAAGCCCGCGACCTGGAACCCGCAGCTGGTCGTCGTCGGCCTGGGCATCAACGACTTCTCCACCGCCCTCAACCCCGGCGAGCCCTGGGCGACGCCCGAGGCGCTGGTCGCCGACTACCGGGCCGCCTACCACGGCTTCCTGGACAAGCTGCGCGCCCGCTACGGCGCCGGCACCACCATCGTGGTCATCGCCACCCAGGGCAGCACCGCCTTCGTCGACAGCGCCCGGCAGGTCGTGGCCGAGCGCAACAGCCGGGGCGACGACCGGGTCCGGTACTGGTACCAGGACAACTCCGGCCTGGACAACCTGGGCTGCCACTGGCACCCGTCCGCCCGTGACCACCAGCTCATCGCCGAGCGGCTGGGCACGTTCATCGCGGGCCTGCCGCTGGCCTGGTGACCCCGCCGAGCCGGTGATCCCGCCGGCCCGGTGACCCCGCCGAGCCGGTGACCGGCGTACCGCACTGGTCTGTTCGCCCCCGACTTCCGGCTGTGCCGCTCGGGCGGGCGGCTACGTAACGTCCCGCACGAACGTCTCGACCCACCAGTGAGGGGAAGACCTCGTGCGAAGACTCTTAGCCGGCGCGGCCGCGGCCGCGCTGATCGCCGGGGGCGCCGCGACCGCGCCCACCGTCGCCGCGGCGGCCCCGGGGACCACCGCCCCCGGGGCCGCCGAGGCGGTGCCGCAGCAGACCGACGAGCTGCCGAACCCGTTGGAGGACAAGCGGCGGGCGTTGCGGCAGGAGGCGCTGGCCAAGGTGCTGACCGGCGAGGCGACCGCGGAGAAGCGCGGCGCCAGCACCGTCGTCAAGCTCGGCCGCAAGGACCGGGTGGGCGCGCGGACCGAGGTCGACCAGTACGTCGAGCTGGAGCGGGAGAAGGTCGACAGGATCTTCGTCGTGCTCGCCGAGTTCGGCGACGAGCGCCACCCGGACTACCCCGACCGGGACACCGCGCCGAACACGCCGGGGCCCCAGCGGTTCGACGGCCCCCGGCACAACGAGATCCCGCAGCCGAACCGGGCCGTGGACAACACGACCATCTGGCAACCGGACTTCGACCGGGACCACTTCCAGGACCTGTACTTCTCCACCGCGCCGGACGCCAACTCGGTCGCGAACTACTACGACCGGCAGTCCTCCGGCCGCTACAGCGTGTCCGGCACGGTCACCGACTGGGTGCGCGTCCGCTACAACGAGGCCCGCTACGGCCGGTCCAACGGCTACCCGTGCTCGGGCAGCGTGTGCGACAACAGCTACGAGCTGGTCCGCGACGCGGTCACGAGGTGGGTCGCCGACCAGCTGGCCGCGGGCCGCACGACCGAGCAGGTCCGGGCCGAGCTGGCCGCGTTCGACGAGTGGGACCGCTACGACCACGACGGCGACGGCGAGTTCAACGAGCCCGACGGCTACCTCGACCACTTCCAGGTCGTGCACGCGGGCGGCGACCAGGCCGACCGCGACCCGTGGCAGGGCGAGGACGCCATCTGGAGCCACCGGGGCTACGCGTTCAAGAACTACAACACCGGTCCCGCCGGCAACAAGCTGGGCGGCGCGCCGATCGGCGACACGGGCCTGTGGGTCGGCGACTACACGATGCAGCCGGAGAACGGCGGCGTCAGCGTGTTCGCGCACGAGTACGGCCACGACCTCGGCCTGCCCGACCACTACGACACCAGCGGCGGCGGCACGAACGGCGTCAACTGGTGGTCGCTGATGGGGCAGACGCGGGTCGGCGAGCCGGGCGAGCCGCCGGGCACGCGGGCCAACGAGCTGTCCGCGTGGGACAAGCTGCAACTGGGGTGGCTGGACTACGAGGTGGCGGTCGCGGGCCAGGAGCGCATGGTCGACCTCGGGCCGCACGAGTACAACACCGCCAAGGCGCAGGGCCTGGTGGTCGTGCTGCCCGACGTGGCGAAGACGTTCCGCTACGGCGACCCGTTCGCCGGGACGCGGATGTGGTGGAGCGACCGGGGCAACGACCTGGACAACACGATGACCCGGGCGGTGGACCTCACCGGCAGGGCCGGCGCGGAGCTGACCCTCAAGGCGCGCTTCGACGTCGAGGAGGACTTCGACTACGTCTACGTGGAGGCGGCGAACCCGGACGGCAGCTGGACCCAGCTGGACGGCACGGTCGACGGCCGCCCGTTCCTCCGCGACTCCGGCGACGCGCCCGCCATCAGCGGCTCCTCGGGCAACCGCTGGGTGGACGTCCGGGTGCCGCTGGACGCCTACGCGGGCACGAGCACGAAGATCCGCTTCGCCTACCGCACGGACGGCGGCCTGGCGTTGCAGGGGTTCTTCGCCGACGCCGTCGCGGTCACGGCGGACGGCGCGCCGGTGCTGGAGGACGGCGCGGAGACCGGGACCGGCTGGGCGCTCAAGGGCTTCCGCAGCACGGCCGGTACCGAGACGAAGGCGTTCGACCAGTTCTACGTCGCGTCCCACCGCACCTACGAGTCCTACGGCGGGTACAACCGCACCGGCCCGTACCGCTACAGCTTCCCGGACCGGCCGAGGTGGGTGGAGCACTTCCCGTACCAGGACGGCCTGCTGGTGTCGCTGTGGGACACCAGCCACCTGGACAACAACACCAGCGAGCACCCCGGTGAGGGCCTGATCCTGCCGGTCGACGCCAACCCCGCGCCCATCTACCACCTCGACGGGTCGGCGTGGGCGCCCACCGTCGGCGGGTACGACGCGCCGTTCGGGTTGCAGAAGTCCGACTCGTTCACCCTGCACGTCAACGGCAAGGCGTCGTACGTGCGCGGGCAGCCGGCGAAGCCGGTGTTCGACGACACCAAGCAGCACTGGTACCCGGAGACGCCCACCACGGGCGTGAAGCTGCCGGCGGTGGGGGTGGGGCTGCGCGTGCTCTCGCAGTCCGGCACGTCCCTGCGGGTCAGGCTGTTCAGCACCCGGTAGGTGTGCCCGGTGCCGGGCGTGGCCCTTGCGAGGGGCACGCCCGGCGCACCCGCGCCGTCGTCCCGCGGACCGGCCGCACGGCCCGGTCCGGGGGTCAGCGCAGGCGCTTGATCTCGCCGCGCGTGCGGTAGAACGAGCCGCCGGTCGAGGTGACGACCTCGGTGACCAGGTAGCGGGCCCCCGGCACGCGGATGTTCTTGGGGAACTGCACGCCCCACGTGCGGTCGTAGCCCTCGGAGACGACGTGCACCCTGACCCGGCCGCCCTCCCGCACGCACTCGACGACGACGCCCTCGCCCGGGGCGGCGTGCGAGACGACCTCGACCTCGGCGGTCGCCTCGACGCGGTCGATGGCGCCGGCCTTGATGTCCCGGCGCTGCGGCAGTTCCCCCTGCTCGGCGGCGCGCACGGCGGACGTGCTCGCGTCCAGGCAGGCCAGCGAGCCGTCCGTGGTCACCAGGTAGAGCCGCTCGTCGCGGTACTGCATGGAGAACGCGGAGCCGCAGCCGGTGGCGAGCTTCCACAGCCGGGTCCCATCCGCGGCGAAGCAGTACACCGAGGACTGGTTGTCGCCCGCGAAGACGAACTCGCCGTCGGGGGAGGTGGCGCAGGAGAACACCGGTGCGTCGCAGCGGTAGACGGCGGTCTCGCGGCCGTCCGACTTGGCGAACCGGTGCACCCGGCCCCGGCTGGTGCCCGCGAACACCTCGGTGCGCTCCTGCCAGCCGAACAGCACCTCCCCGACGGTGTCGGCGTGCCACGCCCGGTGGCCGCGGCCGGTGTAGTGGGTGACGCCCCGGGAGTGGCCGTGGAAGACGCCCTCCGGCGAGCAGCGGACCATCCAGGCGCTGTCGCCGGTGGCCGGGCACGACCACTGGAACTCGTCCTCGTGGTCCACCACGGTCACCCGGCCCTGCCGGTCGGACACGCCGAGCACGCCGTCGTGGATGTCGAGCCAGTAGATGTCGACGTCGTCGGCGATCTCGTAGGCCACCCGCGGCACCTTGGCGCCCAGGTCGTACACCTGGCCGTCGTCGCACCCCGCGTAGATCCAGAAGTCGTCGGCCACGATGCACTTGACGGCGTCGGGCAGCCCGAACCGCCCGGTGACCCGGCCGTCGTGGGTGAGGGTGTAGACGTCGCCCTTCTCGTTGCCGACCCAGGCGTGGTCCTCGCCGATGAAGATGCCGAACGCCGGGGCGCCGGAGGCGAACCGCCACAGCACCGGCGCCTGGTGGGCGGTCGAGCGGGTGCTGACGATCTGCCGCCGGCTCACCGACCGGCGTTGGCGCACGCCCCTGACGGCGGGGGCGTAGCCCTTGCGCACCTTCTCGCCGATCTTCTTCTCGGCGGCCTTGAGGGCCTTGGCGTGGTCGCCGAAGGACGCGTTCCTGACCTGCCCCGGCTCCCCGATGCGCCCGTAGGTGATGGTGACCTCGGTGCCGTCGACCCGCACCTCGTAGAACTTGTGCGCGCCGCCGCCCGCCTCGGACAACTCCAGGTACGTGGTGCCGGACATGGGTTCGCTCCCCCCTCGCGTGATCTTGTGAGCACGGTATCGGGGGGCACCGACAAGAACCGGCGCCGACGAGAACGGGCGCCGACGAGAACCGGCACCGGCGAGAACGGGTCAGCCCGTCGCGGTGGCCCACGCCAGGCTGAGCCGCCAGGCGGCGGCGCGGGTGGCGGGGTCGTACGAGGCGTCGGGGGAGCGCGCCTCGCGGTCGCGGACGTAGTAGCGGCCGGTGGTACCGGCGAGGGCGGGGTCGACGGCCAGGCGCAGGGCGGCCCCCGCGCCCTGTTCCGGGGTGAGCAGCCGGCGGTGGATCAGCGACCGGAACGGGGCGAGGGCGGCGGGCACGAGGTCGTCGACCAGGCCGGTGCTGACGATGCCGGGGTGCACGGAGTTGACCGTGACGCCCGCGTCGCGCCACCGGTCGGCGAACTCGTACCCGCACGTCGTGGTTAGCAGCTTGGCGCGGGCGTAGGCGGCGAACGGGGCGTAGCCGTCGGCGGGGTTGAGGTCGCGGGCGTCGGTGGCGGTGGTGAGGTCGAGCGTGACGGGGCGGGGGCGGCCGGGCAGCGGCACGGCGCGGGCGTCCGACATGGCGGCCGAGACGACGTTGACCACGCGGGCGGTCCCGGCGGCGAGCAGGCGGTCCGCCAGGAGGTGGGTGAGGGTGAAGCCCGCGAGGTGGTTGACCGCGAGGTGCGCCTCCACGCCGTCCGAGGTGAGCCTGCGCTCCCGGTAGTGCGCGCCCGCGTTGTTCACGAGCAGGTGCAGGGCGTCGTGGCGGGCGGCGAACTCCGCGGCGAGCCGGCGCACGTCCGCGCGGGAGGCGAGGTCGCCGGTCAGGACCTCGACGCGGTCGGCGCCGGTCTCCTCCGCGACGTGCCGCGCCAGGGCCTCGCCGCGCTCCCGGTCGCGACCGGTGGTGACGACGTGCGCGCCCGCCCTGGCCAGCTCGGTGGTGATGACCCGGCCCATCCCGCCGGTCCCGCCGGTGACGAGGGCGGTGCGGCCGCGCAGGTCGACCGGGACGGCGGCGCTCACGCGGCGATCCGCGGCGCGGCGTGGAGGTGCGCGGGCGTGACGGCCTCGCGCACCAGGAAGTCGGCGAGGTCGGCGCGGGACACGGACGTGGTCAGCCGGATGCGCAGGTCGGTGCCGGTGCGGTAGCGGCCGGTCGGCGGGGTGTCCCGCAGCGCGGGCGGTCGGACGATGGTCCAGTTGGTGTCCGAGGCCCGCACGAGCGCCTCCATCGACTCCTTGTCGCGCATCTTGTGCGCGACCGACGCCCACAGCGCCAGCAAGTAGGGGGAGCGGTCGCGGCTCTCGGCCGCGCCGTGGGCGCTGACCACCACCAGGCGGCGCACGCCGGTCGCGGTCATGGCGCGCAGCGCGGCGCGGACGCCGTCGGTGCACACCGTGACCGGTCCGCGCGCGGAGGTGCCCAGGGCGCTGACGACCGCGTCGTGGCCCGCGACGGCCTCGGCGAGGCGGTCGCCGCGGGCCGGTCGGGGGTGGGCCGGTCCGGGGTGGGAGAGGTCGGGGTGAGAGAGGTCGGGGACCACCGCGACGGTCAACCCGGGAGCGGGCGGCAGGGCGTCGGCGCGGCGGGTGACGGCGGTGACGCGGTGCCCGGCGCGCAGGGCGACCTCGACGACGGCCCGCCCGGTGCCGCCGGTGGCGCCGAGGACGACGAGGCGGGAAGGTTGTGAGTCATTTTGTCTCATAGTTGGAGTCTGGCATCGCACGCACTCGTGAGTCAACTTGTCTCATAAGATGCCGGCATGGCCGACACCGAGGACCCGCGCGTCACCCGCAGCCGCGAGGCGATCCTGGTCGCCGCCCGGGAACTCCTGCGCGACGGGGGACCGGCGGCGGTCACCCACCAGCGCGTCGCCGCCCTCGCCGGGGTGGGCCGGGCCACCGTCTACCGCCACTGGCCGCGCCCGGAGCAGTTGCTGACCGACGCGATGGCGGGCGTCCGGATGCCGTTCTTCCTCGACCCGGAGGTGCCGGTCAGGCCGTGGCTGGAGCGGCAGCTCCGCGTGCTGGCGGACGAGCTGGCGCTGCCCGACGTGCTCGCCGTGACGACCTCGCTGCTGCACGGCGCGGTGTGGGACCCGGAGGTGACCGACCGCCGGGACCGGCTCGCCGCGGCTGTCGGCGGTCGGCTGCGCGCGGCGCTGGAGGCGGCGGTGGACGCCGGCGAGCTGCGCGCGGACGGGCTCGACGACGCGCCGGCCCTGCTGATCGGCCCCCTGCTCTACCGCGGCGTGCTCGAACCCGCGCCCGTGCCCGACGACCTGATCGCCCGCCTGCTCGACGCCGTGGGCACGTGGGCGGACCGGTAGCCGCCGCCGTTTCCCGGCGCGGGCGACGGGTACCCGGTCGTCCCGCGGTGCCGTCAGGGAGGAGCCGACGTGAGCGACGATCCCGGCGAGCGGCCACGACCGGCCGACCTCGACCCGGTCACGGCCGAGAGCGAGCTGGAGCCCGACTTCGGCGACGAGCACGACAGCACGACGGCGGACGACGGGACGCCCGCGGAGGGCGCCGACGAGTCCGTGCCCGAGGGGCGCGGCGGCATGGACCAGGGGGCCGGCGGACCCCCGTGACGGACCCCCGTGACGGACGTCCAGTAGCGGACGCCCGGTGGCGGGCCGGTCAGCGGGTCGGCACGGGGTCGACCAGTCGGTGCGCGGCGCGCTGGAGTTCCGCGGTGCACATCATGAGCCTGCGGGTGGGCAGGTGGCGGACGTAGTGGTCCACGTCGGCGCCCAGTGCGAACACGTGCACCGGCACGCCGGTGCGGCGGCCCGCCTCGACGGCCTGGCCGAGCGCCGCGAGCACGGCCGGGTGGCGGGTCTGGTAGGCCGAGGCGACCAGGTGGTTGCCCCGGTCCGCGGCGAGGTAGAACTGGATCAGGTCCTTGGTGCCGATGAACAGCTCGCTGGCGCCCGCGGCGCAGAAGTCGGCCGCCGAGTGCACGGCCGCGGGGGTCTCGACGAAGACGCCCAGCGGGGTGTCGTCGGTCAGGCCGAGGTGGCGGCGCAGGCGCAGGAACTCGGCCAGGTCGTTGATGAACGGCACCGCGAAGCTGATCCGGGCCGCCTCCGCGCCCAGGTGCCGGCGCAGGTGGGCGCGCAGCGCGCGGAACGCGTGGGGGTAGAGGCGCTCCTCCAGCAGCCAGCGCGCGCCGTGCAGGCCCATCTCGGGGTTGGGCTCGTCGTCCACCTCGACGCCGGTGGTGATCTGGGCGGCGTCGTCGGAGCGCAGGTCGAGCAGCCGCATCACCAGGCCCTGGTGGGGGAGCAGTTCGCCCACCATCGAGCACAGCTGCTCGGCGATGCCCGCGCCGTAGCGCTCCGCCGCCACGACCCCGGCGCGCAGGGCGTCGATCGGGCTCAGGTCGGCGGCCAGGCAGGCGAACTCCTCGCGGATGAAGAAGCGGTCCACGCGCTCGGTGCGCCGCGCGACGGCGTTCGTGGAGCGCACGTCGGTGGCGTCGGCGATCACCACGCAGATCGAGTCGACCTCGTCGAGGGCGCCGACCGGGCTCTCCGGCGACCGGGGCGCGGGCACGGTGCCGGCCAGGACGACCGACGCCCGGTCCAGGCGGACGGTGACCTCGCCGGTCAGCCGGTCCAGCGCCTCGGGGGCGACGCGCAGCACGGGGATGCCCCGGGACCGGCACAGCGACTGCATGTGACCCGTCCGGCCGCCGCGCGCGCAGACCACCGCGGCGGAGGCGACGATCGCGTCGTACAGCTCGGGGCCGAGGGACTCGACGACCAGGACCGAGCCGGGGACCGGCCGCCCGGAGCGGTCGCAGGTGCCGCGCGCGCTCGTCGTGCCCGGGTCGACCAGCACGATCCCGGGGATCTCGTGAAGGGTCACGGAAGTCCTCTCACCTGGTGGCGCTCGGCTCGTGCTCCGAGGATGGCAACCGGGCGGCGGTCGCCGCATCTTCACGAGTGCGGTGCGTGACCGTCCACCACGGATCGGAGCCGGGCGACCCCGTCGTCAGCGCACCGGTTCGTCCAGCCCGAGCAGCCGGCGCAGGTCGCGCGGCGTCACGGACAGGTCGTTGAGCCTGGCCTCGGCCGTCGCGCTCACGGCGTGCCGCAGCGCCCGGTCCGGCGGGGCGGGGCGCCCGGCGCGGGCGACCTCCCGGGCCAGGTCGGCGAGGCCGTCCTCCAGCAGCAGCGCCGTCCGCTCGCGCTCGTCGCGGCGGCGGGCCGCCATCCGGCGCACCTCCAGCACGACCGCGCGGTCGAACGCCTCCTCCTCACCGTCGCCCGGGGAGGCGTGCTCCTCGTAGCAGGACTCGACCCGGCGCAGCACGGTCGCGGCGACGCCCACCGAGTGGTTCTTGATGGCGGCCAGGTTGAACGAGAACGCCCCCATCCGGCCGTGGCGGACGATCTCGTCGCCCTCGCGCGGCCCGCCCACGGCGGAGACCGGCCCGGAC
>NZ_JBPKJK010000120.1:0-28437 GCF_051756985.1 Saccharothrix sabaoui | reverse complement strand
CGGGTCCATGCTGGACCGCCTCGAAGTGCCCGTCATCGCCGCGCCCATGGCCGGTGGCGCGTCGACGCCCCGGCTCGTCGCCGAGGTGGGCGGAGCGGGAGGGCTCGGCTTCCTCGCCGCCGGCTACCTGTCGGTGGAGGCGGTCGCGGAGCAGGTCGCCGCGACCACCGCGCTCACCGACCGCCCGTTCGGCGTGAACCTGTTCGTGCCCGGACCGCGCTCCACCGCCGACCTCGCCGGCTACCGGGAGCGGGTGCGCGCGCAGTCCCCGGGAGCCGAGCCGGGCGAGCCGCGCTGGGACGACGACTCCTACGTCGCGAAGCTGGAACTCGTGATGGCGCTGCGGGTCCCGGTGGTGTCGTTCACCTTCGGCCTGCCCTCGCCCGAGGACGTGCGCCGCCTGCACGCGGCGGGCAGCACGGTCGTGGTGACCGTGACCACCCCGCAGGAGGCCGTGCAGGCCGACCGGGTCGGCGCGGACGCGCTGTGCGTGCAGGGCTGCGACGCGGGCGGGCACCGCGGCACGTTCGCCGACGACGGCGTCTCACCCGGCGGCGGCGAGCTGTTCGGCGTGCTGGCCGCGCTCCGCCTGGTCCGCGGCAAGGTCGACCTGCCGCTCATCGCGACCGGCGGCCTGGTCCACGGCGCCGACGTGGCGGCCGTCCTGGCGGCGGGGGCCGTCGCGGCGCAGCTCGGCACCGCGTTCCTGACCACCCCGGAGGCGGGCACGTCGGCCGCGCACCGCCAGGCGCTCGCCGAGGGCACCCGCCGCACCGCGCTGACCAGGGCGTTCAGCGGCCGTCCGGCGCGAGGGCTGGTGAACAGGTTCCTCACCGAGAACGAGGGCCGGGCCCCGGCGGCGTACCCGGAGGTGCACCACCTGACCAAGCCGGTGCGCGCCACCGGCGACCCCGAGCTGATGTCGCTGTGGGCCGGGCAGACCTACCCGCTGGTCCGGTCGGCACCGGCGGCCGAGGTGGTGGCCCGGCTCGTCGCCGAGGCGCGCCAGGCGCTTTCCGTCGCGGACACGCGCATTCCGCCCGCGTAGCGGCCGAGAATGTCGGCGTGACCACCGCGCGCGAACTCGCCGACGAGCTGCTGACCCTGGTGCTGGACGCCGACCCCGTCATGGCCACCCTGCTCGGCATCCCGGGGTGGGACCACCGGTTGCCCGACCACAGCGCGGCGGGCGGCGAAGCCCTGCGCGCCCGCGCCGAGGACGTCGCCCGCCGGGCGGGGGAGGGCGCGGACGACCCGGTGACGCGGGCCGTCGTCGTGCAGCAGGCGCACGCCCTGGCGCACCTGCTGGGCGCGAACCTCGTCGAGCACACGTACGCCGAGGGGCTCAACGCGCCGGTGGCGGTGCTGCTCGGCGCGTTACCCCTGGTCCGGCCCGCCGACGACGGGGCCCGCCGGGCCTACCTGACCCGGCTGGCGGGGCTGCCCGACCACCTCGACGCGCTCGCCGAGCGGCAGCGCGCGTCGGACCGCCGCCCAGTGCGGCACCTGGTGGAGGCCGCCGTCGCGCGCCTGGACCGGTACCTGGCGGAGGACGAGGACCCGCTGCGCGCGCCCCTGGCGGGCTCCGACCTCGCGCCGCGCGCCGACGAGCTGCTGGCCGGGGCGGTGCGGCCCGCGTTCGCCCGCTACCGCGAGTTCCTGCGCACCGAGGTCGTCGCGCGCGGGCGCGGCGAGGACGAGCCCGGCCTGTGCCGGCTGCCCGGCGGCGACCGGGTCTACGCCGGGCTGGTGCGCGTCTACACCACGACCGAGCACACGCCGGAGGAGCTGCACCGCATCGGCCTGGACCTGATCGCGGCGCTGGACCGGGAGTACGAGGAGATCGGCGCGCGGGTGTTCGGCCCCGAGGGGTCCGGTCCTGAGGGGGCCGGTGCGGGGGAGGCCGGTCCCGTCACGGCGGCCGGGGTGCGGGCCAGGCTGCTGGCCGACCCGGCGCTGCGGTGGGCGAGCGCCGACGAGATGCTGGTGCTGGCCCGGGAGTGCATCGCCCGCGCCGAGCGCGTCGCGGGCGAGTGGTTCGGCACGGTCCCGTCGGCGCGCTGCGCGGTGGAGCCGGTGCCCGAGGCCGAGGCGCCCAACGCCCCGCTGGCGTACTACGTGGACCCGGCCATGGACGGCTCGCGGCCCGGCACCTACTTCGTGAACACCCACCGGGCGCGCGAGCGCGACCGGTTCAGCGCGGAGGCGACCGCGTTCCACGAGGGCGTGCCCGGCCACCACTTCCAGATCGCGCTGGCCCAGCGGCTCGACGACCTGCCGCTGCTGCGCCGGTTCGCCTCCATCGAGGCGTACCTGGAGGGCTGGGCCCTCTACACCGAGCGGCTGGCCGACGAGATGGGCCTCTACAGCGACGACGTGGCCCGGCTGGGCATGCTGTCCGGGGACTCGCTGCGCGCCGCGCGGCTCGTCGTGGACACCGGCCTGCACGCGCTGGGCTGGAGCAGGCAGCGTGCGGTGGACTACCTGCGCGCCAACGCCGTCATGCCCGACGTCGACATCTTCTCCGAGGTCGACCGGTACACCGAGAACCCCGCGCAGGCGCTGTCCTACATGGTGGGGCGGCTGGAGATCCAGCGCCTGCGCGGTGAGGCCGAACGCCGCCTCGGCGGGCTGTTCGACATCAGGTCCTTCCACGACCTCGTGCTGCGGGGCGGTCCGCTGCCGATGGCCGTGCTCGCCGACGAGGTCGACCGGTGGTGCGGCTCAGTCCTCGCCGCCGGGGCGGTTGAGGACTGACCTGCGCCTGCTGTAGGCGAAGTAGACGACCAGGCCGATCGCGAACCAGATCCCGAACCGCAGCCACGTCTCGGGCTGGAGGAACGTGATCAGCCACAGGGAGAACACCACGCCGACGATCGGCACGACCGGCATGCCCGGCGTCCTGAAGGTGCGCGGCAGGTCGGGCTGCCGGTACCGCAGCACGACGACCGCGACGCAGACCACGACGAACGCCAGCAGGATGCCGATGTTGGTCAGCTCGGCGGCCTCGCCGATGGGCAGGAAGCCCGCGATGACGGCGGAGGCGACGCCCAGCACCCACGTGGTGCGCGTCGGCACGTGCTTGGTCGGGTGGGTCTTGGCGAACCACTTCGGCAGCAGGCCGTCGCGGGACATCGAGTAGCCGACGCGGGCCGCGCCCATGAGGAAGGTGAACAGCACGGTCGTGATGCCCAGCACCGCGCCCACCGAGATGATGATGCCCAGCGCGGGCAGGCCGACGTCGGCGAACGCCGAGGCGAAGGCGGACTCCGCGTCGACGTCCCGGAAGTTCACCATGCCGGTGAGCACGAGGCAGGCCAGCACGTAGAGCACCATCGACACGGCCAGCGAGTACACGATGGCCTTCGGCATGTGCTTCTGGGAGTCCTTGGACTCCTCGGCGGCGGTGCTCATCGCGTCGTAGCCGAAGACGGCGAAGAACACCGTGGCCGCGCCGGTGAACGCGCCCGCCCAGCCGAACGGGAAGAACGGGTCGTAGTTGTCGGTCTTGATGTGGAACGCGCCGACCACGATCACGAGCACCACCACGGCGACCTTGAGGTACACCAGGGTGGTCTCGAAGCGGGCCGCGTTCTTCATGCCCTGGTTGAGCACGAACGCGATGAGCAGGCACAGCAGCACCGCGAACAGGTTCACCTTGTAGCTGCCGGCGGCCACGTCGCCGGACTCGGTGCCGGGCGCGCCGAGCATCCACACCGGCAGGTCGATGCCGAGCAGGTTCAGCAGCTCGTTGAAGTAGCCGCTGATGCCGATGGCCACCACGGCCACGATCGCGGTGTACTCCAGCAGCAGGTCCCAGCCGATGAACCAGCCGACGATCTCCCCCAGCACGGCGTAGCCGTAGGTGTAGGCCGACCCCGCCTTCGGGATCAGGCCCGCGAACTCCGCGTAGGAGAACGCCGCCGCCGCGCTCGCGATGCCCGCGATGAGGAACGAGATCAGCACGGCCGGTCCCGCGGTCTGGTTCGCCACCGCCCCCGCGAGCGAGAAGATGCCGGCGCCGATGATGCCGCCGATGCCGATGGCGGTCAGCTGCCACAGCCCCAGCGTGCGGGTCAGCGCGGTCTTCTCCTCGCCGATCTGCTCGATGGGCTTGCGGCGGAAGACCCCGCTGCCCCCGCCCAGGCCGCCCGTCCTCGTCATGGCCCCAGCTCCCTCGGTCGTCGTGTGCGGCGAACCGTACGCGCACACACTGTCACCGGGGTTGTCCATCCGCACTACGTGATCGCGGTGTCGTTGTCCGTTGGGACGAGGGGAACAACGGGACCCCCGCGCGGGTTGACCGAGCCGTGCAGCTCGACGTGTGGTCAGACGTGGTGTGTCCCTGGTGCTACATCGGCAAGCGCAAGCTGGAGCGCGCGCTGGAGGCGTGGGACGGCGAGCCCGTCGAGGTGGTGTGGCGGCCGTTCCAGCTGGACCCGCGCGCGGCGAACAGCGGGCGGCCGGTGGTGGAGGTGCTGGGGGAGAAGTTCGGCGTCGACGGGGCGCGCCAGGCGCAGGCCCGGGTCACCGAGGTGGCGGCGGGCGTGGGGCTGGCCTACGACCTGTCGGGGCAGGTGGAGGCGAACACGTTCGACGCGCACCGGTTGCTGCTGCTCGCGCGCGAGCAGGGCGTGCAGGGCGCGGTCGGGGAGCGCTTCTTCCGGGCGCACTTCACCGAGGGCGCCCACCTCGGCGACCGGGACGTGCTGGTGGCGCTGGCGACCGAGGCCGGGCTGACCGGGGCGGAGGGCGCGCTCGACGACGCGGCCCTGGCCGAGCGCCTCACCGAGGAGCTGGCCGAGGGCGTCGCGATCGGCGTGCGGTCGGTGCCCACGTTCGTGGTGGGCAACCGGGGCGTGGCCGGCGCGCAGGACCCGGAGGTCCTGCTCGACCTGCTCAGGACCGGCTGAACACGATCTTGCCGGCGGTCTCGCCGTCGAGCATCGAGCGGAAGCCCTCCTCGGCGCGCTCGAACGGCAGCTCGGCGCCGATCTGCGGGCGCAGGCCGTTCAGCTCGCAGAACGACAGCAGGTCGCCCAGCTCCTCGCGGGTGCCCATGGTCGAGCCGACCACGCGCAGCTGGAGGAAGAACAGCCGCTGGAGCTCGGCGGCGGAGGCGTCACCGCTGGTGGCGCCCGAGATCACGACGATCCCGCCGGGCTTGAGCGACTTCATCGAGTGCGACCAGGTGGCCTTGCCGACGGTCTCGAACACCGCGTCGACCCGCTCGGGCAGCCGCGCGCCGGACTCGAAGGCGGCGTGCGCGCCCAGGGACGTGGCCAGCGCCCGCTTCTCCTCGGTGCGGCCGGTCACCCACACCCGGAAGCCGGCCGCGCGGCCCAGCTGCACCAGGGCGGTCGACACGCCGCCGGACGCGCCCTGCACGAGCATCGTCTGACCGGGCCGCAGACCGGACTTCACGAACAGCATCCGGTAGGCCGTCAGCCACGCCGTGCCCATGCACGCCGCCTCGGCGAAGCTCAGCCCGGCGGGCTTGGGCAGGGCGTTGCGCGCGGGCACCACGACGTGGTCGGCGAACGTGCCCTGGTGCTTCTCGGTGAGCAGGGTGCGGCCCGGGTCGAGCGTCTCGTCACCGGACCACGCCGGGTCGCCGATCACCGAGTGCAGCACCACCTCCGTGCCGTCCTCCAGCACGCCCGCGCCGTCGCAGCCCAGGACCATCGGGAACCGGTCGGCCTTGATGCCCACGCCGCGCAGCGTCCACAGGTCGTGCATGTTCAGGCTCGCCGCCCGCACCGCCACCTTCACCCAGCCGTCCGGGACCGCGGGGTCCGGTCGCTCGCCGACGCGCAGGGCGGCGATGGGGTCTTGCGGGCTCGGCTCGGCTGCGTAGACGGCGAACATGCGGCGAACTTACCGACAAGTACGGAGCGGCGTGCGGTGAAGCACGTCACCCGACTACCCTCGGGCGGGTGGTGGACGCCTTCGGGGACTGGTGGGACGGGGTCGAGCTGTGGATGGCGCAGCTGGCCTTCCCGTTCCAGTTCGGCCTGCTCATGTGCGTGCTGCTGCCGCTGTGCCTGGGCGCGGCCCGGCTGATCGACCGGGTCGTGGACAACGCCTCCACCCGCTACAACCCGGTGCCCAAGGTGCCCGCCGCGCCGGCGCCCGAGGTGCCCGGGAAGACCGGACCCCGGAGCGGTTCGTAGGCTCTGGGGGTGACCCCCGCACGTCGTCTCACCGTCGCACTGCTCGGCCTGATCGCGCTGGTCCTGATCGGGTACTTCGTCCCCGGCCTGACCGGTCCGGACGACGCGCCGCCGAGCACCACCGGCACCACCCCGGCCTCCGCGCCGGCGAGCGCCGTGCCCGGCGCGGAGGCGTCGCGGCTGCCGGTCGAGGAGCTGTCCGACCTGCCGGCGCAGGTCCGCGCGACGTGGGAGCTGGTGGAGCGGGGCGGGCCGTTCCCGTACCCGCGCAACGACGGCGTCGCGTTCCAGAACCGCGAGCAGCGGCTGCCGCGCGAGTCCGGCGACTACTACCGCGAGTACACCGTGCCCACGCCGGGCAGCGACGACCGCGGCGCGCGGCGGCTGGTGACGGGCTCGGCCGACGAGGTCTACTACACCGGTGACCACTACGCGTCGTTCGTCGTCGTGGACGTGACCCGGTGAGCACCCACCGCCACCACGTGCGGTCCGGCGCGCGGTCGAAGCGGGCCGCCATCGCGGCCGTCGCCGACGCGCTCGACTTCCCCTCGTGGTTCGGGCACAACCTCGACGCGCTGCACGACGCCCTCACCGACCTGTCGTGGCTGCCCGAGGGCGAGCACGTGCTGGTGTGGGAGGGCGGGAACGCCGAGGTGGAGGCGGTGCTGGCCGACGCGGTCGCCCGCACCGCGGAGGTGGGCGACCGCGTGCTGACCGTCGTCTACAGCGACTGACCCTCAGTCCCGCGGCACCCAGCCCGCCCTGCGCTTCTCGACGAACGCGGCGATGCCCTCCTGGCCCTCGGGGCCGCCGAAGTGCCGCGCGGACAGCTCCAGCATGTCGGCGAACACCTCGCCCAGGTCGCTCGACCGGGGCTCGCGGAGCATCCGCTTGGTGGCGGCCAGCGCGGTCGGCCCGCCCAGCGCCAGCATGTCCGCGTAGCGGGCGACCTCGGCGTCCAGCCCGTCGGCGGGCACGGCCGAGTTGATCAGGCCGATCTCCGCGGCCCGGGTCGCGGTGAACGTCTCGCCGGTGAGGAACAGCTCGTGCGCGGCGCGCGGCAGCAGGCGGGGCAGCACGGTGACCGAGATGACGGCGGGCACCACGCCGATGCGGACCTCGCTGAACGCGAACGTGGCCGTGTCGGCGGCGACCGCGATGTCGCAGGCGGCGACCAGGCCGACGCCGCCCGCGCGGGCCGGGCCGGCGAGCCGTGCGACGACGGGCTTCGGGCTGGTCCAGATCCGCTCCAGGATCGCGGGGAACTCGTTGACCCCCTGCTCGCCCGCGCTCGCGCCGCCCGCCTCCTTGAGGTCCATGCCGGAGCAGAACACCGGTCCGGTGTGGCTCAGCACGACGACGCGCACGGCGTCGTCGTCGACGGCCGCCGCCAGGTGGGCGGTCAGCTCGGCGCGCAGCCGCGTGGACAGGGCGTTGCGGTTGCGGGGGGAGTCCAGCGTGATCGTCGCGATGCCACGCCGCACCTCGTAGTGGACCAGCTCGTCTGCCATGGGCGGCACTCTACGGTCCCGTTTTCCCGACGACGGCGATCCACCTCGCTGTGCACGACGGCCTGACCGCCGCCCGGCACGCCTCCACCGACCGCGTCTCCGCGCGGGTCGACGTGGCCGACCCGCGCACGACCCCGGACGTGGTGGAGCGCCTGATCGCGGCACCGGACGAGGAGGGCGCCCGACGCCGCGGGGCTAGGCGCTGCGGGCCAGCCGGGACGTCGCCGCGGCCTGGTAGCGGTGCAGCACGAGTTCCGCGACCTCCGGGTCCGCGCCCAGGGGCGGGGCGACGACGGCGTCCTCGCCGGCCAGCCGCGCCACCCGGTCGGGCAGGAACCCCGGCGCGAGGAACCACGAGGCGACCGCGACGCGCCGGGCGCCCCGCGCGCGCAGTCGGGCCACAGCGGTGGGGACGTCCGGCGACGCGGAGGACGCGAAGGCGGCCTCGACGCCCGCCCAGCCGGAACCGGCGGCCCAGCGGGCGGCGATCGAGGACACCAGGGCGTTCGCCGGGGCGTGCGACGAGCCCGCGCCCGCCAGCACGACGCCCAGCGACCGGTCGCCGGAGCGCACGCCCACCGAGGCCAGCCGGCGCAGGGCGGCGGACTCCAGGCGCGGGTCGGGGCCCAGCACGTCGGAGATCGTCACGTCCAGCGCGGGCACCCGCGCCTCGGCGACCGCGCCCGGCACGTCGACCCGCGCGTGGAACGCCCGGCCCAGCAGCAGCGGCACGACGACGGCCGAGCGGTGCCCGTCCGCGCGCGCCGACCGCAGCACCTCCCCCAGCGGCGGCACCGACAGGTCCAGGAACGAGGCCCGCACGTCCAGCCCCGGCCGCAGCGCCCGCACCACGTCCAGCAGGGCGTGCACGGTCGCCGCCGAGCGCGGGTCCCGGCTGCCGTGGGCCACCGCGACGAGCGCCGTCACAGCCCCGCCCCCTTCACAGCCCCGACCCCTTCACAGCCCCGCCCCCGTCACAGCGCCCCCGTCAGACCACGCGCCCGGAGCACCGCCCGCTCCAGCGGCCGGAACACCAGCAGCTCGATGCCGACGCCGACGAGCAGGATGAGGAAGATCGCCGCGATCACCATGGAGATGTCGTTGAGCGACGACCCGTTGTGCAGGTACTGGCCCAGGCCCTCGCCCAGCTGCGGCGAGGTGGCGATGATCTCCGCCGCCATCAGCGACCGCCAGGAGAACGCCCAGCCCTGCTTGAGGCCCGCCAGGTAGCCGGGCAGCGCCGCGGGCAGCAGGATGTGCCGGGCCGCGGCGACCTTGCCCGCGCCGAGCGCCTGGCCGACGCGCGGCAGCAGCGGCGGGATCTGGTCCACGCCGGACACCAGGCCGTTGGCGATCGACGGCACCGAGCCCATCAGCACCACGAAGTAGATCGTCGACGGGGTCGCGCCGAACCACAGGATGCCCGCGGGCACCCACGCCACCGACGGCAGCGACTGGAGGCCCGTCAGCAGCGACCCGATCGCGGCCCGCACCACCCGCACCTTGGCGATGAGCAGGCCCAGCGGCGTGGCGATCAGCACGGCGGCGAGGAAGCCGAGCACGGCCCGGTGCACCGAGGTCCACAGCACCTCGACGGCGCGGCCGGACTCGATCGCCTCGGCCACCGAGCCCCACACCGCCGAGGGCGACGGCAGCTGGTACTCCGGCCAGAACGCCAGCGCCCACAGCCCCTGCCACACGCCCAGCAGCAGGGCGAACGCGATCAGCGGCGGCAGCGCCGTGCGGACGAACCGCTTCCCCAGCGACGGCCGCTGCTCCTGCGTGGGCGCGTCGAGGGCGTCGAGACCGGCGCCGACCGCCGCGAGGTCGTTCTCAAGCCGCGGCGTGGCCACTGATCACCTCCCGCAGGTGGGTCGTGATGTCGTCGATCAGCGTGGCCTCGTCGCCCGAGGTGGTGTCCCACTCGCGCACCACGCGGCCGGGCCGGGAGGACAGCAGCACGACCCGCTGCCCCAGCCGCACGGCCTCGCGCACGTCGTGGGTGACGAACAGGATCGCGGTCTCCGTCTCGCGCCACACCCGCACCAGCTCCGCCTGGAGCACGTCGCGGGTGATGGCGTCGAGCGCGGCGAACGGCTCGTCCATCAGCAGCAGGCCGGGCGTGCCCTCCTCGGCGCTGCCCAGCGTGGACGCCAGGGCGCGCGCCAGGGCGACGCGCTGGCGCATGCCGCCGGACAGCTCGTGCGGCCGCTTGTGCCCGGCGCCGGCGAGCCGGACGAGGTCGAGCAGCTCGCTCGCCTTCTCCCGGCGGGGGCCGCGCTTGAGGCCCGCGAGGCGCAGCGGCAGCTCCACGTTGCGCGCGGCGGTCAGCCACGGCATCAGGGCCGCCTCCTGGAACATCACGGCGGGCCGCGACGTGGTCAGCGCGATGGTGCCCGAGGAGGGCGCGTCCAGCCCGGCGACGAGGTTGAGCAGCGTGCTCTTGCCGCAGCCGGACGCGCCCAGCAGGCACACGAACTCGCCCGGCGCGACCCGCAGGTCGAGGCCGTCGAGCGCGGAGACGGCCGCTGCGCCGTGGCCGAAGACCTTGCGCACGCCGGACAGGGTCACCGCCGCGTCCACGGTGGCGGTGGCCGAGGGCTCGAGAGTGGCGGTCATGGTGTGCCTGCCTTCCCCTGGGTTACTTCTTGTCCAGCCCGGCGGCGTCCACGGTCGGCTTGCCCGCCGCCGAGAGCACCTTGTTCAGCAGCGTGAAGTCGACGAGGCCCGCCACGTCGGCGGCCTCCTTCGCCACGCCCGCCGTCACCGCGTCCTCCGCCAGCCGCGGGAACGACTTGGCCTGCGGGTCGAGCACCAGCTCGATGCCGTCGAACGCGCGGTCGAGCACCGGCTCGCCCAGCGACTTGCCGGTGAGGGTCTTGAGCGCGTTGTTGACGACCTGCTTGGCCTCGACCTGGTTGTCCCGCCCGAAGTCCGTGGCGGCGAGGTGGCCGCGCAGCAGGGCCTCGACGGTCTGCGGGTGCTCCTGGAGGAACTTCGTGCGCACGATCAGCACGGTGGTCGGGAACTTCCCGTCCTCCCACAGGGTCTTCTCGTCCAGCAGCACCTTGGCGCCCGCGTCGAGCACCAGCCGCGACGACCACGGCTCCGGTGCCCACGCGCCCTGCACGTCGCCGCGCTTGAACAGGTCCAGCGACTGCGCGTTCTCGGTGTTGGTGACGTTCACCTGGTCGGGACCCGTGCCGATGGCGAGGCCCTGGTCGGACAGCCACTTCTTCAGCGCCACGTCCTGCGTGTTGGCGAGCTGCGGCGTGGTGATGACCTTGCCCTTGAGGTCGGCCGGGGAGTTGATCTCCGGCTTCACGACGAGCTGCGCGCCGCCGGACGTGGCGCCCGCGACGAGCCGGATGGCCTCGCCGTTGGACTTGGCGTAGGCGTTGATGGCCGGGCCGGAGCCGATGAACGTGGCGTCCAGCGACGCGCCGAGCAGCGCGTTCACCGCCTCCGGGCCCGCGTTGAACGTCTGCGTCGTGAGCTTGGTGGAGCCCAGCTCCTTCGCGAACAGGCCCTTGTCCACGCCGATCAGCGCGGCGGCGTGCGTGACGTTCGGGAAGTACCCGAGGCGGATCTCGGTGGCGGCGCCCTGGTCCGCGGCGGGTGCCGCGGCCTCCTCGGCGCGGTCGACGCGGGAGCACCCGGCGAGCGCCGTGAGTGCGGTCAGTACGGCCAGTGACGTGGTCAGGAGGGTGCGTCTGGTGCTCACGGCGGCGGGTGCCTTTCGGGCTGGGTCAGGGACCGGGGGAGACGAGGGCGTGGTCGTCGGGTGTCGGGGCGGTGTCGCCGCCCCCGGTACAGCTGTCCACGCCGGTCGGTTCCGGCAGCGGCGCCCCGACGAGCCCGGCGGCCAGCGTGCTGCCGTCGGCGGCGTCGATGACCAGGAACGACCCGGTGCGCCGGTTGCGCGTGTAGTCGTCGAGGGGGATGGGTTCAGCGGTCCGCACCACGACCTGGCCGATCTCGTTGAGGGCCAGCGAGGCGGGCGCGTCGGTGCTGGCGAGCCGCTGCTCGTCGAACCGGGTGCGCAGCTCGGTGACGATCGCCTGCACGGTGCGCGTGCCGTGCTTGACCAGCACCCGCGCGCCGGGCGCGAGGGGCTTCTCCGCCAGCCAGCACACGGTGGCCTCGAACTCGTCGGTCACCGTCGGCGGCACGGCCGCGGCGGCGATCAGGTCGCCGCGCGAGACGTCGACGTCGTGCGCGAGCAGCAGCGTCACCGACCGGCCCGCCTCGGCCTCCTCCAGCGGGCCGTCGGCGGTGTCGATGCCGGTCACGGTCGTGCGCAGCCCGCCCGGCAGCACGGCGACCTCGTCGCCGACGCGCACCGTGCCCGCCGCGACCTGGCCCGCGTAGCCGCGGTAGTCGGGGTGCTCGGCGGTGCGCGGCCGGATCACGTACTGGACGGGGAACCGGAACGGCGCGTCGTGCGGGTCGGAGTCGACCGGCACGGTCTCCAGGTGCTCCAGCAGCGTCGGCCCGTCGTACCAGGGCGTGCGCTCCGAGCGGTCCACCACGTTGTCGCCGGCCAGCGCGGAGACCGGGATGCCCACGACGGCGTCCTCGGCGTACCCGAGGGCGGTGGCGTGCGCGGTGAACTCCTTGGCGATGCGGGAGAACGTCACCTCGTCGTACCCGACCAGGTCGATCTTGTTGACCGCCAGCACCAGCCTCGGCACGCCCAGCAGCGCGAGCACGGCCGCGTGCCGCCGGGTCTGCTCGATCACGCCCTTGCGCGCGTCGACCAGCAGCACGCCGAGCTGCGCGGTGGACGCGCCGGTCACCGTGTTGCGGGTGTACTGGACGTGGCCGGGGGTGTCGGCGAGCACGAAGGACCGGTTCGGCGTGGCGAAGTAGCGGTAGGCCACGTCGATGGTGATGCCCTGCTCGCGTTCCGAGCGCAGGCCGTCGACCAGCAGCGACAGGTCCGGGGTGGCCAGGCCGCGGTCGGCGCTGGCGCGGTGCACCGCGTCCAGCGTGTCCGCGAGCACCGACTTGGTGTCGTAGAGCAGCCTGCCGACGAGCGTGGACTTGCCGTCGTCCACGCTGCCCGCCGTGGCCAGCCTCAACAGGTCGCTCATCTAGAAGTACCCCTCCCGCTTGCGGTCTTCCATGGCGGCCTCGGACAGCCGGTCGTCCGCGCGGGTCGCGCCGCGCTCGGTGAGGCGCGACGCCGCCACCTCCGCGATGACCGTCTCGATGTCGGCGGCGTCGGACTCGACCGCACCGGTGCACGAGCCGTCGCCGACGGTGCGGTAGCGCACGGTCTTCTCGACCTTGACCTCGCCGTCGCGCGGACCGCCCCACGGGCCTTCCGCGAGCCACATGCCGTCGCGCAGGTACACCTCGCGCCGGTGGGCGTAGTAGATCGACGGCAGCTTGATGCCCTCGCGGGCGATGTAGTGCCACACGTCCAGCTCGGTCCAGTTGGACAGCGGGAACACGCGCACGTGCTCGCCGGGGCGGTGCCGGCCGTTGTAGAGGTTCCACAGCTCGGGCCGCTGGCGGCGCGGCTCCCACTGGCCGAAGGAGTTGCGCAGGCTGAAGATCCGCTCCTTGGCGCGGGCCCGCTCCTCGTCGCGCCGGCCGCCGCCGAACACCGCGTCGAACCGGTGGTTCGTGATCGCGTCGAGCAGCGGCACGGTCTGCAGCGGGTTGCGGGTGCCGTCCGGGCGCTCGGCGAGGCGGCCGTCGTCGATGTAGTCCTGGACCTTCGCCACCTCCAGGCGCAGCCCGTACCGCGCCACCACGCGGTCGCGGAAGTCGATGACCTCCTCGAAGTTGTGCCCGGTGTCCACGTGCAGCAGCGGGAACGGGACCGGCGCGGGCCAGAACGCCTTCACCGCGAGGTGCAGCAGCAGCGTCGAGTCCTTGCCACCGGAGAACAGGATCACCGGCCGGTCGAACTCGCCCGCGACCTCGCGGAAGATGTGGATCGCCTCGGACTCCAGGCGGCCGAGCGCGTCCAGTGCCGTCGTCGTGGCGGTCATCCGTGCAACCCGCATTCTGTCTTGGCCAGCCCGGCCCACCGGCCGCTGCGCGGGTCGGAGCCCGGCAGCGGCTTCGCGGTGCACGGCGCGCAGCCGATGGAGGGGTAACCGGCCTGCACCAGCGGGTTCTCCAGGATCCCGTGGTCGGCGATGTAGGCGTTGAAGCGCTCGTCGCTCCACGCCGCGATCGGGTTGACCTTCACCAGCCCGTTGCGCTCGTCCCACTGCACGACCGGGGTGTTCGCCCGGGTCGGCGCGTCGACCCGGCGCACGCCGGTGACCCACGCGTCGTACTTCGCCAGGGTCCGCCGCAGCGGGACGACCTTGCGCAGCTCGCAGCACCGGGTCGGGTCGGTGCGGTTGAGGGGGCCGAACTCGGCCTCCTGGTCGGCCACCGACTGCTCGGCGGCGGCGTTGACGACGCGCACGCCGGGGTAGACCAGGTCCACCGCGTCCCGCGTACCGATGGTCTCGGCGAAGTGGTAGCCGGTCTCCAGGAACAGCACGTCCACGTCCGGCTTGACCTTGGTGGCCAGGTCGACCAGCACGGCGTCCTGCATGTTCGACGCGACGATCCAGCTCTCGCCGAACGTGCGGGCGGTCCACGCCAACGCCTCCTCGGCGCTGGCGTCCGCCAGCTCGACCGAGGCGGCCCCGGCGATCACCTTGAGCTCCTCGACCCTGGTGGGGGCGGTCATCGCTGCACCTCCTGGGGAAGGTTGAGACCCACGAACTTGACCGTGAACACGCGGCGGCAGGCGGCGCACAGCCACGAGTGGCCCGGCTCCTCCTGCGGGCGGAGGTCCTCGTCGCCGCAGTAGGGGCAGTAGAAGGGCGTGGCGCGCTCACTCATGGCCGCCTCCGCGGGGGCACGTGCGTCGACGGGCGGTCATTTCAGGTCACCCTCGTCCGCCCGCGCGACCCACTGCGCGAACCTCTCCTCCGGCTCCCGCTTCGCCACGAAGTTGCGCACCACGCGCTCGACGTAGTCCGACAGCTCGGCGGCGGTGACCTTGTGCCCGCGCAGCTTGCGGCCGAACCCGGCGTCCAGCCCGAGGCCGCCGCCCAGGTGCACCTGGAAGCCCTCGACCTGGCGGCCGTCCGCATCCGTGACGATCTGGCCCTTGAGGCCGATGTCGGCGGTCTGGATACGGGCGCACGAGTTCGGGCAGCCGTTGATGTGCACCGAGACCGGCTCGGTGACGCCGGCCACGACGTCGGCCAGCCGGGTCTCCAGCGCGGAGACCAGCTCGACCGCGCGGGCCTTGGTCTCCACGATCGCGAGCTTGCAGAACTCGATGCCGGTGCACGCCATCACGCCCCGCCGCCACGGCGACGGCTCGGTCTGCAGGCCCAGCTTCGCCAGGTCCGCCTGGAGCGTCCGGACCTCGGCCTCCGGCACGTCGAGCACGACCAGCTTCTGCTGCGGCGTGAGCCGGACCCGCGCCGACCCGGCGCGTTCCACGACCTTGGCCACCTCGACCAGCGTGGAGCCGGACACCCGGCCGGCGATCGGGGCCGCGCCGACGTAGAACAGGCCGTCCTTCTGCCGGTGCACGCCGATGTGGTCGCGCGGCACGG
This sequence comes from Saccharothrix sabaoui, assembly GCF_051756985.1. NCBI lineage: Bacteria > Bacillati > Actinomycetota > Actinomycetes > Pseudonocardiales > Pseudonocardiaceae > Saccharothrix > Saccharothrix sabaoui. The sequence continues at coordinate 13,167 of NZ_JBPKJK010000120.1, read as the reverse complement.
CGGGCACCTCGGGCGCGGGGCCGTCGACCAGCCTGCGCTTGAGGTACTCGTCCTCCAGGACCTGCCGGAACCTCTCGGGGCCCCAGTCGGCGACCAGGAACTTGATCCGCGCGCGGTGGCGCAGGCGGCGGTAGCCGTAGTCGCGGAAGACGCTGATCACGCCCTCCCACACGTCCGGCACCTCGTCGAGCGGCACCCACGCGCCCAGCCGCTTGCCGATCATCGGGTTCGTGGACAGGCCGCCGCCGACCCACAGGTCGAAGCCCGGCCCGTGCTCGGGGTGGTCCACGCCGACGAACGCCACGTCGTGGATCTCGTGCGCCACGTCCGGCAGGCCGGAGATCGCGGTCTTGAACTTGCGCGGCAGGTTCGAGAAGCGCGGGTCGCCGATGTAGCGGCGCAGGATCTCGTCGATCGCCGGGGAGCCGTCGAGCACCTCGTCCTCGGCGATGCCCGCCACGGGGGAGCCGAGCACCACGCGCGGGCTGTCGCCGCACGCCTCCATCGTGGTCAGGCCCGCGTCCTCCAGCTTGCGCCAGATCGTCGGGACGTCCTCGATCCTGATCCAGTGGTACTGGATGTTCTGCCGGTCGGTGATGTCGGCGGTGTCGCGCGCGTAGGTCTGCGACAGCTCGCCGAGCAGCGCGAGCTGCTGCGTGGTGAGCCGGCCGCCGTCCACGCGGACGCGCAGCATGAAGTACTCGTCGTCCAGCTCCTCCGGCTCCAGGGTGGCCGTGCGGCCGCCGTCGATACCGGGCTTGCGCTGGGTGTAGAGGCCGTACCAGCGGAAACGTCCGCGCAGGTCGGCCGGGTCGATGGAGTCGAACCCGCCGTGGGCGTAGATGTTCTCGATCCGCGCCCGGACGTTGAGCGGGTTGTCGTCCTTCTTGCTCCGCTCGTTCGGGTTCAGCGGCTCGCGGTAGCCCAGCGCCCACTGCCCCTCACCTCGGCGCTGCTTCGTGCGCTGAGGCGTCGTCGTCGGGGGGACCATCCTCGTCCTCCGGGGTTTCGGGGCGCTGGTGCGCGTGCGAGTCCCGGCAGAACCGTGGTGGGGGTCTCGTCAGCGCACCCGGCGCCGACGGGAACAAAAAATACGGGCGCGGGTTATGCCGAACGACGGCACATCGCGCTGGAGACACGACGGAAGTCGACGTGGCGGCGGACCACCAGGCGCACTCCGGTCGATGTCATGGGGATGAGGGTGCCACGCGTCCACCTCGTGGTCCACCGTCATCCGCATCGTGGGACGAGGGTCCCGCGCCTGGTAAATGGGACAATGGCGGCCATGCCCTCCGCTCTGCCGACCGGCGACCCCGCGCCGCCCGACGGCTCACTCCCCGTCACCGCCCTCGCCGGGATCGGCTCCCGGCCCTTCGGCGTCTACGTGCACGTCCCGTTCTGCGCGACCCGGTGCGGCTACTGCGACTTCAACACCTACACCGCCGGTGAGCTGGGCACCTCCGCCTCGCCGCAGTCGTGGCTGGAGGGGCTGCGGCGCGAACTGGACCTCGCCGCGACCGTGCTCGGCACCGCCCCGCCGGTCGAGACGGTGTTCGTCGGCGGTGGCACTCCGTCACTGCTCGGCGCCGGCGGGCTGGCCGACGTCCTCGACGCCGTGCGCGCCTCGTTCGGCCTCGCGCCGGGCGCGGAGGTCACCACCGAGTCCAACCCCGAGTCCACCTCGCCGTCGTTCTTCGCGGACATCCGTGACGCCGGCTACACCCGGGTGTCGCTCGGCATGCAGTCCGCGGCCCGGCACGTGCTCGCCGTCCTCGACCGCGCCCACACCCCCGGCCGCCCCGTCGCCGCGGCCCGCGAGGCCCGCGAGGCCGGGTTCGAGCACGTGAACCTCGACCTCATCTACGGCACGCCCGGCGAGTCCGCCGACGACCTCCGGGCGTCGCTGGACGCCGTGCGCGACGCGGGCGTGGACCACGTGTCGGCCTACGCCCTGATCGTCGAGGAGGGCACCGCCCTGGCCCGCCGGGTGCGCCGGGGCGAGCTGCCGATGCCCGACGACGACGTGCTCGCCGACAAGTACGAGCTGGTCGACGCCGCCATGACCGCCCAGGGCCTGCGCTGGTACGAGGTGTCGAACTGGGCCGCGTCCGACGAGGCCGCCTGCCGGCACAACCTGCTCTACTGGCGGGGCGCCGACTGGTGGGGCGCCGGCCCCGGCGCGCACAGCCACGTCGGCGGCGTGCGCTGGTGGAACGTCAAGCACCCCGCGAAGTACGCCGAGCTGCTCGCAGCCGGCACCTCCCCGGCCGCCGGCCGCGAGGTGCTGACCGACGACGACCGCCGCGTCGAGCGCGTCCTGCTCGAACTGCGCCTGGCCACCGGCCTGCCCCTCGACGTCCTCGACGACGACGGCCGGGCCGAGGCCAAGACCGCCGCCGCCGACGGCTTGCTCGACCCCGCCGCCCTGGACGAGGGCCGCTGCGTGCTCACCGACCGGGGCAGGCTGCTCGCCGACGCCGTCGTGCACCGGCTCACCTGACGACGGTCACGTTCCCCCACCCCCCGCCGATAAAGGCGCATCGGTGAACGGGGAGCGGAATGGTCGAGCAGAACGCACACGCCCACGGGAGCAGCGCCGTCTGCCAAGCGGGGCGTGACATGTACGTCGTCCACAACGATTTCTACGGGAACGCCTCCCAGCCCGCTCCGCTCGACCTCCCGCAGTTGCGCGCGTGGGTCGACCACCTCGCCGTCGACTACGCCGCGCTGATGGCTGCGGTGCCTCGTCGCAAACGGGCGGCGCACGAGCACCGACTGGGCGACCTGCGGGCCGCTCTGGGTGACGCGGACCCCCGACCGGGCCGGGAGGCGGTCCGGGACCTCGTGGTCACCGGCCTGGTCCAGTACCTGGCCATCACCCGGTGCACCACCCCCGTGCCCCTGTCCGAACGGGTGGCGCTGGACGTGGTGGTGTTCGCGCTCTGGCCGGTCGTGCAGGCACCCGCCCTGCCCGACGACTGGGAGTACGACCTGGCGGAACTGGCCTCACCCCGGCTCGCCTCGCTGGTCGTGCAGGCGCGCCGGGGGCTCGCCGCGGGGCATGCGGTGACGAGTGCCCGCTTCACCCGCGCGATCGCGGCCAAACCGCTCTCCCAGGGGGTCCTCGCGCTGTTCGAGGACGTGGCCGACCCCCGGCGCGGGGGCGCGGCGATCACCGCCTTGGCCCTCGCCACCGGATTCCCCGCACCGCCCACCAGGAGGAAGCCGAAGGAGGTGTTCGGCTGGCTCGTCGCGTGCGTCGCCGTCACCGGCACCCCGGACGGGTTTCCGCTGGTCGAATTCACCGACCGGCTCTGGAAGTGGTTGCACGGCGGTGGGGCGACGTTCACCGGAGGTGGTTTCGACCTCGTCGGAACCGGGGTGGCCGGTGGGCACGAGGCGCGATCCGGTGAACCGGGGGCGGGGAGCGACCTGCTCGACGAAATGGCCGACGGCTTGTTCGACTGATCTCGGGAACAACGGAGGAAATCATGTGGGACGTCGTCCGCGCGTTGTTGTTCTCGACGGTGTCGGCCGTCGGGCTGTTCCTCGTGGCCAACCTCTACTCCGTGATCGCGGTCAACGCGTCACCCGGCAGCATCGCCATGACCCTCAGGCTGCGCGGCCTGCTGCGCGCCGCGCCTCGACACGTGACGTTCCGCAACGAACGCGGCAGGGTGCTGGCCCTCGCCTACGACCCGGCGGAGGACGTCGAGGCCGAGCAGCAGGTGTACTTCACCCGGTGGCCGGTCCTGTCCTTCACCCGCTGGTCGGGCGGCAACCGGTCCGCGACGCCCCTGCTGCGCCGGGCCGCCGCGGACCTCGTGCTCCGGGTGAGCCTGTTCCTCGCGGTCGTGCTGCCGGTCTTCGGCCTCACCGGGTGGCTCGCCGTCACCGTCCACTGGACCTGGGTCTACCTGCTGGTGGGACTGGCGGCGCACCACGCCGTCGTGGCGCTGACCGCGAAGTTCGTCTTCTACAAGAGCCTCGGCCTGTTCGCCGGCCTGCTCGCCCTCCTCGTGTTCGACTCGGAGGACTGGTTGCCGTTCCCGTGGGAGGTGGGCGTCAGCCTGCTGGTCGCCTGGCACCTGGTCAGCCTGGGCGTGCTGTTGTGGATCGAGTTCACGTAAGGGTGGCGGACGCCGACTCGCCGACCACCCGGTAGCCCAGCGGCCCGTAGAGGCGGGTCACCTTGTCGTCCGGCTCGGTCTCCAGGAACGGCGCGCAGCCCGCCGCCAGCACCCGCGCGGTCAGGTCGGCGCACACCGCCGAGGCGATCCCGCGCCGGCGGAACGCGGGCAGCACCGCGATGCCCGCCACCTGCGACAGGCCGCCGCGCGGGGCGGTGAACGCGCCCGCGCCCACCGGCTCGCCGGCCAGCCGGGCCAGCACGACCGCGCCGCCGTCCTCGACCAGCGCCCGCTGCCGCGCCACGTCGCCCCCGTCCGCACCGCCGCCGACGCCGAACGCCGCGTTCTGCACCGCCGACGCCGCCAGCAGGTCCTCGTCCGAGGTCGCCGGCGCCACCACCAGGCCCGCCGGGACCGGCGGCGCGACCAGCTCGGCCAGCACCAGCAGCGGCACCGACCGGTCCACCGCGAACCCGGCCGACGCCAGCGCCGCGTCCAGCCCCGGCGCGGGCCGCAGGTACTCCAGCCGGGGCGCCCGCGACCGCTCGCGGAACGTCGACACCAGGTCGGCGACCTCCGCGGGCGTCGGCGCGGCGCCGTCGTCGGGCACCGCGTAGTTCATGTGGGGGTTGTCGCTGTGGGCGTCGAAGTGCACGAGGAACGGCCCCGTGCGGTGGGCGCCGGAGCGGATCGACTCGCGCAACGCGGACTGCACGGCGGAGAGCCGGGGTGAGTTGGGCACGCCCGACGCTAACGATGTGACCGAACCCGGACCAACGATTTTCCCCCGTGCCCGCCGACCTCCGTAAACTCGGGGGGAAGCAGTCCGGATCGTCCTGGAGGTGACGTGCGGTGAACGCCGATGAGCGCAGGTTCGAAGTACTGCGCGCGATCGTCGCCGACTACGTGTCCAACCAGGAGCCCGTCGGGTCGAAAGCGCTGGTCGAGCGGCACAACCTGGGCGTGTCCAGCGCCACCGTGCGCAACGACATGGCCCAGCTGGAGGAGGACGGCTACATCACCCAGCCGCACACCAGCGCCGGCCGCGTGCCCACCGACAAGGGCTACCGCCTGTTCGTGGACCGGCTCAGCGAGGTCAAGCCCCTGTCCTCGCCCGAGCGCAAGGCCATCCAGAACTTCCTGGAGGGCGCCTACGACCTCGACGACGTGCTCCGCCGCAGCGTGCGCCTGCTCGCCCAGCTGACCCGCCAGGTCGCCGTTGTGCAGTACCCGGTGCTCAGCCGCGCCACGGTCCGCCACATCGAGGTGCTGGCCATCACGCCCGCCCGCCTCATGCTGGTGCTGATCACCGACACCGGCCGCGTCGACCAGCGCTCGGTCGACCTCGGCGACGTCATCACCGAGGACAACGTCGCCCGGGTGCGCGCCATGCTCAACGCCGCGATGGTCGGCAAGCGCCTCTCCGACGCCTCCGCCGAGGTCGCCCGGCTGCCCGAGGAGGCACCGGCCGAGCTGCGCGACATCGTGCTGCGGGTCGCCACCGTGCTCATCGAGTCGCTGGTCGAGCACCCCGAGGAGCGCCTGGTGCTGGGTGGCACCGCGAACCTCACCCGCAACGTGGCAGACTTCCCCGGTTCGCTGCGCCAGGTGCTGGAGGCGCTGGAGGAGCAGGTCGTGGTGCTCAAGCTGCTGGCCGCGGCCCGCGACCCCGGCACCATCCTGGTGCACATCGGCGAGGAGAACGAGGCGGCGGAGATGCGCAGCACCTCCGTCGTGTCCATCGGCTACGGCAGCCGGGGCAACCTGCTCGGGGGGATGGGCGTGGTCGGGCCGACCCGCATGGACTACCCCGGCACGATGGCGGCCGTGCGCGCGGTCGCCACCTACGTGGGGGAGATCTTGACCGGACGGTGACGGCGGGGGAGGAACACCGCGGTCCCGCAGGACGTTTGGCAGGCGAGCGCGCGCGTGCGCACGACGCCGCTCGCAGGAGGAAAACACGGTGGCGAGGGACTACTACGGCACGCTCGGGGTCTCCAAGAACGCGACACCCGAGGAGATCAAGCGCGCCTACCGCAAGCTCGCGCGGCAGCTCCACCCGGACGTGAACCCCAACGAGGAAGCGCGCTTCAAGGAGGTGACCGCCGCCTACGAGGTCCTCTCGGACCCGAAGAAGCGGCAGGTCGTCGACCTGGGCGGCGACCCGCTGGAGCCGGGCGGCGGCGGCCGGGGCGGCGGCGACCCGTTCGCGGGCTTCGGTCTCGGCGACATCATGGACGCGTTCTTCGGCGCGGGCGGCGGCGCGGGCGGACGGGGGCCGCGCAGCCGCGTGCAGCCCGGCTCCGACGCGCTCATCCGGCTGTCGATGACGTTGGAGGAGTGCGCGGCGGGCGCCTCGCGGGAGCTGACCGTCGACACGGCCATCCTGTGCGACCTGTGCGTGGGCAGCGGCTGCGCCGAGGGCACGTCCCCGACGCGCTGCGACACCTGCGGCGGGCGCGGCGAGGTGCAGTCGGTGCAGCGGTCCTTCCTGGGCCAGGTCGTCACCGCGCGGCCCTGCCCGGTGTGCCGCGGCCTCGGCGAGGTCATCCCCGACCCGTGCCGCCAGTGCGCGGGCGAGGGCCGGGTCCGCTCCCGGCGCACCATCTCCGTGCAGATCCCGACCGGCGTGGCCGAGGGCATGCGGGTGCGGCTCGCGGGCCAGGGCGAGGTCGGCCCCGGCGGCGGCCCCGCCGGCGACCTGTACGTCGAGGTCGAGGAGGTGCCGCACGAGGTCTTCGAGCGCGACGGCGCCAACCTGCACTGCTCGGTGCACATCCCGATGACGACCGCCGCGCTCGGCGCCGTCCTGCCGCTGGCCACGCTGGACGGCGAGGAGGACCTGGAGATCGAGCCGGGCACCCAGCCGAACACCGTGCTGGTGCTCGCCGGCCGCGGCATGCCCCGGCTGCGCTCCAGCGGGCGCGTCGACGGCCGCGGCGACCTGCACGTGCACCTGGAGGTCGTCGTGCCCACCAAGCTCGACGCCCGCCAGGCCGAGCTGCTGCGCGAGCTGGCCGCCGCCCGCGGCGAGGACGAGCCGACCCTCGCCCACAACGGCAAGGGCGGCGGGGGGCTGTTCTCGCGGCTGCGCTCCGGCCGCGGCCACCGGTGACGCTGCCCGTCTTCCTCGTCCCCGCGCTGCCCGCCGGCGACGCGGTGGTCCTCGACGGCCCCGAGGGCCGGCACGCGGCCACCGTGCGCCGGCTGCGGGCGGGCGAGGAGCTCGTCCTGTCCGACGGCACGGGCGACCAGGTCCGGTGCGTGGTCGAGGAGGCGCTCAAGGACGCCCTGCGGCTGCGCGTCGTCGAGCGCTGGACCGTGCCCGAGCCGTCCGTGCGGGTCGTCCTGGTGCAGGCCCTGGTCAAGGGCGACCGCGGCGAGCTGGCCGTGGAACTGGCCACCGAGGCCGGCGTGGACGCCGTCGTGCCGTGGCGGGCCTCGCGCTGCGTGACCAAGTGGGAGGACGGCCCGCGCGGCGCGAAGGCCCTCGAACGGTGGCGCGCCACCGCCCGCGAGGCGGCGAAGCAGGCCCGGCGCGCCCGCGTGCCGTCCGTCGCCGACCCCGTGCAGACCCCCGGACTCGCCTCACTCGTGTCCTCCTCGGCGACCGCGTTGGTTTTGCACGAATCCTCTTCGCAAGGGATCGGAACGGTTCCGCTGCCGCCTTCCGGCGACGTGCTGCTCGTCGTCGGACCGGAAGGCGGCATCACCGACGGGGAATTGTCGGCGTTGACCGCGGCGGGCGCGCACGTAGTGCGACTGGGACCTGCCGTTCTGCGAGCGTCGACCGCCGCGGCGGTCGCGCTGGGTGCGCTGGGTGTGCTGACCGATCGCTGGCGGTAATGGGGGCTGCTCCCTTCTGGCGAACGCCTGACGCAGGGGTTACGCTCATGGCCAGAGGGGTTGGACGGGTCGCCTGGTCGACCCCTCGGAACGGACTCGCCGGACACCTCCCCCCTCGGTCCGGCGCCGCCGCGTCGCGGTGGGACGACCCCCAGGTCCCACCGCGACGCGGCCCTTTTTGTGCGGAGGCTTTCGGTTGCGCGTCACCTACGGCTCCCACCCGAGCCAGTTCGGCGAGTTTTCCACGCCGGGTGGTGAATCCTTTCCCGTCATCGTGGTAATCCACGGTGGTTTCTGGCACCAGAGATATGGCCTCGAACTCGGCCGCCCCCTCGCCGACGACCTCGTCGCGCACGGCGCGGCGGCGTTCAACATCGAGTACCGGCGCGTCGCGGGCGGCGGCGGGTGGCCCGCCACCGGTGACGACGTGCTCGCCGCCATCTCCGCGCTGCCCGACGACCTCGGTCCCGTGGTGACGCTCGGTCACTCGGCGGGCGGTCACCTGGCCGTGTGGGCCGCCGCCCGGCACCCCCGCGTGCTCGCCGCCGTCGCGCAGGCCGGCGTCCTCGACCTCCTCTCCCACCCGGCGGTCACCCGCCGCGTCGCCGAACTGCTCGGCGGCACCCCCGACGAGGTGCCCGACCGCTACGCCGACGCCTCGCCCGCCGCCTCCCTCCCCCTCGGCAAGCCCCTCGTCCTGGTGCACGGCGAGGACGACGAGGACGTGCCGTTCGAGCAGAGCGCCGCGTTCGCCCGCGCCTCCGGCGCCGAACTGGTCGCCCTGCCCGGCGCGGGCCACATGGACCTCGTCACCGTCGGCACCGCCGCCTGGGCCGCCTGCCGCGACGCCGCCCTGCGCCTGGCGCGCGCCACCGCGTCCGGCGGCTCCGTCGCCCACCCCGGGTGAGTAGCCTGCGGCGCATGTCCGACTGCCTGTTCTGCCGCATCGTCGCCCGGGAGATCCCGGCCACCGTGGTCCACGAGACCGACACCACGCTGGCGTTCCGCGACATCGCCCCGCAGGCGCCCACGCACGTCGTGTTGGTGCCCAAGACCCACGCCCCCGACGCCGTCGCCCTGGCCGCCGCCGCACCCGGCGTGCTCGACGACCTGTTCCTCGCCGCCGGCGAGGTCGCCAAGGCCGAGGGGATCGCCGGCACCGGCTACCGCACCCTGTTCAACACCGGCTCCGACGCGGGCCAGACCGTCTTCCACGCGCACCTGCACGTGCTCGGCGGACGCCGCCTCGGCCCCCTGGCCTGACACCCGCCCGACCTGCGTAAACGGTCCCGGGGCCACCTGCGGGCGCGCCGCGGCGGCCGGGCCGGCGGTGGACCGCGGCACCGGTCCCGGGACCGGGCCGTCCCCGCCGCGCACCCACCAGGCCCGGCCACCGGCGTTCCGGTCGGCCTTACTCCGGTGCGCACCGCCGGTGCCGGCGGCTAGCATCGGTGGAGCAGGTCAAGTCCACCCGAGCACCGCGCGAAGGCGCAGGAAGAGGGCCCGAGGCCACGTGGCCGGTACCGCTGACAACACGCCGCAGGCAGGCCGGGACGCGGCCACCGCCCAGGACGCGCAGTCCAAGTTCTCGGTGCCCGACGGCGCGGTGCTCGCGCTGCTCGGGTCGCGCGACGAGAACCTCCGGCTCGCCGAAGAACTGCTCGACGCCGACGTGCACGTGCGCGGCAACGAGGTCACCCTGTCCGGCCGACCCGCCGACGTGGCGTTCGCCGAACGGGTGTTCTCCGAGCTCGTCACCCTCGCCGGCCGCGGCCAGCAGGTCGGGCCCGACACGGTCCGCCGCACCGTCGCCATGCTGTCCGCGGGCACCAGCGAGTCGCCCGCCGAGGTCCTGAGCCTCGACATCATCTCCCGGCGCGGCCGCACGATCCGCCCGAAGACGCTCAACCAGAAGCACTACGTGGACGCGATCGACCAGAACACCATCGTGTTCGGCATCGGCCCCGCGGGCACCGGCAAGACCTACCTGGCGATGGCGAAGGCCGTGCAGGCCCTCCAGGCCAAGCAGGTCAACCGCATCATCCTGACCCGCCCGGCGGTCGAGGCCGGCGAGCGCCTCGGCTACCTGCCCGGCACCCTGAACGAGAAGATCGACCCCTACCTGCGCCCGCTGTACGACGCGCTGCACGACATGGTCGACCCCGAGTCCATCCCCCGCCTGACCCAGGCGGGCACGATCGAGGTCGCCCCGCTGGCGTACATGCGTGGTCGTAGCCTCAATGACGCGTTCATCATCCTCGACGAGGCGCAGAACACGACGCCCGAGCAGATGAAGATGTTCCTCACCCGGTTGGGCTTCGGCTCGAAGATCGTGGTGACCGGCGACGTCACGCAGGTCGACCTGCCCGGTGGGCAGCGCAGCGGCCTGAAGGTGGTCAGGGAGATCCTCGAAGGCGTCGACGACGTCCACTTCTCCGTCCTGACCAGCAACGACGTGGTCCGGCACCAGCTGGTGGCGGACATCGTGGACGCCTACGACAAGTGGCAGGTCGAGCAGGAGGAGCGCGAAGCCGGGGAGGGCCCCCAGCACCACGCGGGACCCGGTGCGCGGTCGCGTGGGCAGCGCCGGGGACGATAGGCCCGTGAGCATCGAGATCGCGAACGAGTCGGGCGTCGGCGTGGACGAGCCGTCCATCGTCGCCGCCGCCCGGTTCGCCCTGGACCGGATGGGCGTCAGCCCGTTGGCCGAGCTGTCCGTCCTGCTGGTCGAGCTGGACGTGATGGCGGACCTGCACCAGCGCTGGATGGACCTGCCCGGTCCGACGGACGTCATGGCGTTCCCGATGGACGAGCTGGACTCGGCCCGGCGGCCGGACGCGGCCGGGTTGGGGCCCGCCCTGCTCGGCGACATCGTGCTGTGCCCGGACTTCGCCAAGGACCAGGCGAAGAAGGCCGGGCACGGCCTGCTGGACGAGCTGCACCTGCTGACCGTGCACGGTGTGCTGCACCTCCTCGGCTACGACCACGCGGAGCCCGCGGAGGAGCGGGAGATGTTCACCCTGCAGAACCGCATCCTGGGTGACTTCCGGGCGTCGGTGGCGGAGGCGGAGCGCAAGTCGGCCCAGCGCGAGGCGGACTCGAAGCTGCTCGGGGCGGTGGGCCTGGAGGACGCGGAGGGCACCGACCGCCCCGGGTCGACGGCCTGAGGCGGCCGAGGTGGTAGCCGGTAACCCCGGCCTGCTGGTGCTGGCCGTGCTGTTGGTGCTGGCGGCGGGCGCGTTCGCGGGTGCGGACGCGGCGCTGGGCACGGTGTCGAGGGCGCGCGTCGAGGCGTTGCAGCGGCAGGGGCGTTCGGGCACGCGGCAGCTGATCGCGCTGCTGGCGGACCGGCCGCGGCACGTGAACCTGCTGCTCCTGCTGCGGCTGGGCTGCGAGCTGGCGGCGACCGTGCTGGTGACGGTGGTGTGCTCCCGGCTGATCGCGACCGGCTGGGTGGCGGTGCTGGTGGCCGGCCTGAGCATGTTGGTCGTGTCGTACGTGCTGGTGGGCGTGGGTCCGCGCACGATCGGCAGGCAGCACCCGTACGCGGTGAGCCTGCTGGCGGCGGGGCCGATCCGGGTGCTGGGCCGCGTGCTGGGGCCGTTGAGCAAGCTGCTGATCCTGGTCGGCAACGCGATCACGCCGGGCAAGGGGTTCCGCGAGGGCCCGTTCTCGTCCGAGGTGGAGCTGCGCGAGCTGGTCGACATGGCGCAGGAGCGCGGCGTGGTCGACGAGGGCGAGCGGGAGATGATCCACTCGGTCTTCGAGCTGGGCGACACGATCGCGCGCGAGGTGATGGTGCCGCGCACGGAGATCGTGTGGATCGAGTCGGCGAAGTCGATCCGGCAGGCGTTGGCGCTGTCGCTGCGCACCGGGTACACCCGGGTGCCGGTGATCGGGGAGAGCGTCGACGACATCGTCGGCGTGGTGAACCTGAAGGACCTGGTGCGGCTGACGCTGGCCGAGGAGCCGAACGGCGTGTCGGTGGCGGACGTGATGAAGCCGGCGTCGTTCATCCCGGACTCGAAGCCGATCGCGGACCTGCTGCGGGAGATGCAGCTGTCGCGCAACCACCTGGCGGTGGTGGTGGACGAGTACGGCGGCACGGCGGGCCTGCTGACGATCGAGGACATCCTGGAGGAGATCGTCGGCGAGATCACCGACGAGTCCGACACGGACGACCGGCCGCCGGTGGAGCACTTGGCGGACGGGTCGGTGCGGGTGAGCGCGCGGCTGCCGGTGGACGACCTGGACGCGTTGTTCGGCACGGAGCTGGACGACCACGAGGTGGAGACCGTGGGCGGCCTGCTGGCGCAGCGGTTGGGCCGCGTGCCGCTGCCGGGCACGGAGGCGGAGATCGCGGGCCTGCGGATGCGGGCCGAGGGCGGCAAGGACGAGCGCGGGCGGGTGCGCATCACGACGGTGCTGGTGCGCCCGGCGCCGAAGGACGACGACGAGGGAGACGCCGGTGAGTGAGCTGGACCCCGAGGACCTGAAGATCATCACGCTGGCCCGTTCGGCGCGGGCGCGGACCGGTGCGGCGGAGGGCGCGGCGGTGCGCGACACCGACGGCCGGACGTACGCGGCGACCACGGTGGCGCTGCCGTCGCTGCGGCTGACCGCGTTGCAGGCGGCGGTGGCGGCGGCGGTGTCCAGCGGTGCGGAGGGCCTGGAGGCGGCGGCGGTCGTGACGTCGGCCGGGGCGGTGGACGAGGCGTCGGTGTCGGCGGTGCGGGACCTGGCGGCGGGCGCGCCGGTGCTGCGGGCGGACGCGTCGGGCGCCCTGCTGGAGACCCTGTAGTGCGCGACTACGTCACGGTGTGCCGCGGTTGCTGCTGCGGCACGGTGAAGAAGCACCCGGACTTCGACCACGAGGAGCAGGTGCGCCGGTTGACGGCGCTGGCGGCGGCGTCGGGCGGCGCGCTGCGGGTGCGCACGGCGGACTGCCTGGACGCGTGCGAGAACTCGAACGTGATCGTGGTGAAGCCGCGCGGGCAGAAGCCGGTGTGGCTGGGCTTCGTGCTCCAGGACGGGACGATGGACGACCTGGAGCGCTGGCTGACCGAGGGCGGCCCGATGCCGGCGGCGCTGGAGCTGAACCGGATCGCGCCGCCGGCCGCTCAACGCGCCTAGATGAGTAAGTCCAAGGGGTGGTTAGTGGTCGTAGGCGGTCAGTGATCGCTTGACGGGT
>NZ_JBPKJK010000119.1:0-28492 GCF_051756985.1 Saccharothrix sabaoui | reverse complement strand
CGTCAGGACCCGAAGCGGCGGTGCCGGATGGCGTAGTCGCGCAGGGCGCGCAGGAAGTCGGTGCGGCGGAACTCCGGCCAGTACGCCTCGCAGAACCAGAACTCCGAGTGCGCCGACTGCCACAGCATGAACCCGGACAGCCGCTGCTCGCCCGAGGTGCGGATCAGCAGGTCGGGGTCGGGCTGGCCGGAGGTGTAAAGGTGCTCGGCGATGTGGTCGACGTCGAGGACCTCGGCCAGCTCCTCGATCGTGCCGCCGCTCTCGGCGTGCTTCTGGAGCAGCTTGCGCACGGCGTCGGCGATCTCCTGCCGGCCGCCGTAGCCGACCGCGACGTTGACCTCCAGGCCGGTGCGGGAGCGCGTGCGCAGGGACGCGGCGGACAGCCGGGCCGCGGTCTCGGTGGGCAGCATGTCGAGCGCGCCGACGTGCCGCACGCGCCACGGGTTACCGGGTTCGGCCAGCTCGTCGACGATGTCGGCGATGATGTCGAGCAGCGGCCCCAGCTCGTCGTCCGGGCGGTTGAGGTTGTCCGTGGACAGCATCCACAGGGTCACCACCTCGACGCCGGACTCGCGGCACCAGGTCAGCAGCTCCAGGATCTTGCGGGCACCCGCGCGGTGGCCGTGCGCGACGTCGGTGAAGCCGGCCTCCTTGGCCCAGCGGCGGTTGCCGTCGAGCACGACGCCGACGTGGCGCGGCCGTTGCCTGCCGTCCAGCCACCGGGTGAGCCGGTACTCGTAGATCGGGAGGAGGAACCGGTCCTTGATGCGCTCGCGAAGACCCACGCTGGCAGAGCGTACGCCGCGTGGGGCTGGTCACCGCGACACGTGCTGCCGGCGCACCTACGGTCCCGTAACCTCGGGCGGGTGACCACGTCGACGCAGTCCCACCTCCCGGCGCCCTCCCTGCGGCCCCGCTTGCGCGGCTGGCTGCACCTCTGGTCGTTCGTCGTCTCGGTGGCGACGGGGGCCGTGCTGATCGCGCTGGCCGCCGCCACCGTGTCCGCCAAGGCCGCCCTCGCCACGTCCGTGTACGGGGTGACGGTGCTCGGCCTGTTCGGGGTGAGCGCCCTCTACCACCGGGTCAACTGGGTGAGCGTGCGGGCGCGCACCTGGATGAAGCGCCTGGACCACTCGATGATCTTCGTGTTCATCGCGGGCACCTACACCCCGTTCGCGCTGCTGGCCATGCCGCCGGCCACGGGCAACGTCGTGCTGGCCGTGGTGTGGATCGGCGCCCTGGCCGGCGTGGCGCTGAAGCTGGCCTGGCCGCACGCCCCGCGCTGGCTCGGCGTGCCCATCTACATCGCCCTGGGCTGGGTGGCGGTGTTCGTCCTGCCCGACCTCCTGCACCACGCGGGCGTGGCGGCCCTGGCGCTCATCATCGCGGGCGGCCTCCTCTACACGGTGGGCGCGATCTTCTACGCCACCCGCTGGCCCAACCCCTGGCCGCAGGTCTTCGGCTACCACGAGTTCTTCCACGCGGCCACGGTGCTGGCGGCGATCTGCCACTACATCGCCATCTGGTTCGCGATCTACTCCTGACGGGGGCTGTCTGCCGTGGCGTTCGTGACCGGTCGTGCGGTGCGGTGGGTGAGCGACGAGCCCTTCCCCGGGTGGGTCGAGGTGCGGCTCACCGACGCGCACGGGGTGGAGTGGAGCCTGTTCGACAAGCCCACCGCGTTCGACGACGAGGGGCGGCTGCGGGGCAACACCGCGTACCCCGTCGAGGTCGAGGTGGCGTGCGAGGTGGTCGGGCGCGGCAGCCTGGCGGACGGCACGGAGGTGGTGACGGTGTCGACGCGGCTCCCGCTGGGGATCGAGGCGGTCGACGGGCGGACCGAGTTCCTGGTGGACGTCGACCAGGTCAACGAGGCCGCAGGGCGGTGAACGCGGCCGCCGCGCGGGTCGCCGCGGCCCGCACGTGGGGCTCGTAGTGGGCCGGGTCGGCGTGCTCCACCAGCGGCAGGGTGAGCCGGTTGTCGTCGCGGTGGCGGCCCCGGTGGGTGAGTCGGGTCGGGAAGAGGGACTCGGCGAAGTCCGCGACGTCGCGCACCCACCAGCGGGGGCCGGGGACCGCGACGGCGTGGTCGTCCCGGCGCGGGGTGAGCAGGGCGGCGCCCGGCGGGGTCAGGTCGTGGTCCCACTCGCCCGTCCAGAGGTGCGCGACCGGGACGGCGGGCGGGCGGCGCAGGCCACCGGTGCCGGGCAGGTCGCGCCAGTCGAACACCACCCACCAGCCGGGCAGCGGGTCCGGTGGTGATGCGGTGACCCAGGCGAGGCCGGGGCGCCCGGCGGCGTCGAGGGCGGCGGTGGTGCCGCGGACGGCGGCCAGCACCTGCGCGACGCCCTCGGCCAGGGCGCGCCGGTTGAGGGCGGTGGCGCGCGCGACCGGGCTGCCCGGGTCGGCGAGGGCGGCGGCGTGGGCGCGCCGCCAGGCGGCGAAGCGCTCCTCGGCCTCCCGCTGCACGCGTCGGGCCCCTTCTTCCGCGCGGGCGCGGGCCGCCGCGCGTTCCGCCTCCGCGCGGGCCGCGCGGGCCTCGACCTCGGCGCGGACGGGGGCGTAGCGGGCGTCGGCGGCGGCGACCCGGGCGGCGAACTCGCGCTCGGCGGCGGCGCGGCGGAGGCGGGCGGCGACCCGGAACGAGCGGTCGCGCCGCTCCAGCGCCTCGACGACCTCGGTGAGGAACCGGTGGGCCGCCGCGTTCCACGCCTCGACCTCGGCCGGGTCGGCGGCGAGCTCGACCCCGGCGACCGGGGGCGCGCCCAGGGCGGCGTGGAGGTCGTCGTCCAGGGCGTACCGCCCGGCGGGCGGGAACCAGTAGGCGGTGAACCCGTGCCACCGCACCAGCAGCGCCGTCACGCCGCCCAGCGTGCCCCGAAGTCCGCCACCGTGGCGTGGCCGTGCGCGAACTCGCCCAGCAGGGATTTCAGGCCGCGCAGCAGGGCGGGGCGGCCGACGCGCGCCTCGACCTCCAGCACGCGGGCCAGGTGCGGTGCGTAGGGGCGGTCGGGCAGCGGGTCGCCGGGCAGGTCGTCCCACGGTCGCCCGCCGGGCAGGAACCGCTCGACGAACAACCTGCTCAGGTACACCGCGAGGCCCTCGACCAGCCAGGACGCGGTGCTCACCAGGTTGCCGACCCAGGCGTGCGCGACCTCGTGGCTGATCACGGTCATCGCGTAGCGCGGCGCGCCGAGCCGGTCGAGCACGACCTGGTCGAACAGCACCAGTCCCGGCGAGGACAGCGCCAGCGACGGGAACTCGTGCACGAACACGGCCTCGCACTTCGGGTACGGGTAGGGCCCGAGCAGGTCCTCGAAGAACAGGACGGACCTGGTCAGCAGTTCGGCGACGACGCCGCCGTCGACCGCCGAGCGCGAGGCGGGCACGTGCACGGAGGGCGTGACGGCGGCGAACGGGCCGGCCGCCGCGGCGACCACGATCGGCGGGATGGGGTGCGTCGGCGCGAACTCCCGCACCCCGCCGGAGCGGGCGCGCAGCGGGGCGTTGGCCAGGCACGTCCACGACGGCGGCGCGGTGACGGTCAGCGTCACGGGCGCGCGCAGCCGCTGGTCGTCGAAGCAGCACATGGTGCGCGGCGCGGCGTTGGGGTAGTTGGTGGCGTAGAGGTAGACGTGCCCGTCGACGGGGTCGGTGACGCGGCGGAACCCGCGGTCGGAGAACGCGAACAGCGCGTCGACCTCCAGCAGGTTGACCGGGCCGAGGTCGGTCAGCGGGGCCTCGCACCTGATCGGGCGCCCGTTCAGCGTGGCGCTGAGCACCTCGGCGGCGGCCAGGTCGACGTAGTCGCGACCGCCGCGGAAGCGGACCGCGGTGCGGCCCCGCACCTCCGGTTCGACCGGGTCGAGGTGCCAGGTGAGCGCGTAGGAGTCTACTGAGAACACGGTGATCCCCCCGTCCTCCGAGGCTAGTCGGGGAACGGGGGTCCCGTCACGCGAGGTCGGGCCCTTGGCGCCGCAGGTCGTCGACCTTGGTCATGGCGTCGCGCAGCTCGGCGAGCCACGTGTCGGCGTGCTCGCCGACCAGGCGCACGGCCCAGGCCAGCGCCTCGGAGCGGGACCGGGCGACGCCGGCCGCGACGAGGGTGTCCAGCACCTTGCGCTCGGGCTGCCGCAACCGCGTCATCACGGGCGCGGACAGCGTGGTGAACAGCTCCTCGGTGCCGCCGAGCCGGGCGCCCCAGGCGACCTTGCGCCGGTAGCGGTGCTCGGCCTGGCGGGCGATCTCGATCCGCTCGTCGCGGGTCTGCTCCCGGAACCGGCTGATCCGGCCGGACTCGGCGGCGGCCCGCTCGGCGTCGTCGGCGAACGCGCCCTCCAGCGGCGGCAGGACGCCCACCACCACGATCTCCTCGCGGTCGACGCTCACCGAGGGCGCCTCGGCGAACCACCCGTCGGGCAGGCGGCCCGCGAACCAGGCCCCCGCGTCGTCGGCCGGGGGCTGCTCGGCCTGCGGCCACCCGCCCCTGCTTCCCCATCCGCGTCGCATCTCGCACCACCTCGATTACACGATTACGTCGTAACCGACGCTACGCGCGCACCGGGTGAGGTCCAGGGGGTTCGCTGACGGTGGACAGGTCCGGGGCGGCCAGGTCAGCGGGCAGCCAGGTCCGGGGCGGCCAGGTCAGCGGCCAGGTCAGCGGGCGGCCAGGGCCTCGGTCAGCTCGGCGGTCGTGGTGACGGGCCGGTCGCACACGTAGCCGCGGCACACGTAGGCCGCCGCGCGGCCGTCGACCAGCGGGCGGTCCTCCAGCAGCGGCGCGCCGCCGGGGTCGCCGGAGACCACCACGCCGCCGCCGTGCACCCCGGCCCACGCCGCCCGGACGAGGTCGTCGTCACCGCCGACGACGGCCACCTGCACCGGTCCCAGGGCGAGCGCCTCGGCGACGCCGAGCCAGTGCCCGGCGAAGCGCGGTTCCCGCGCGACGAGCAGCCCGGCCCGCTCCAGGGCGGCCTCCGCGGCCTCGCGGTAGCGCGCCGGACCGCCCAGTGCCGAGGCCGTGACCAGCGCGGACGCCAGCGACGACGCGCCGGACGGCGTGGCGTTGTCCGACGGGTCCGACGGCCGCTGCACGAGCGCCTCGGCGTCGTCGGCGGTGTCGTAGTAGACGCCCGGCTCCTCCCCCGCGAACCGCGCCAGCGCGGTGTCGAGCAGGCCGCACGCCTCGGTGAACCACCGCGCGTCGCCGGTCGCCTGGTGCAGCGCGAGCAGGCCGTCGGCGAGGCAGCCGTGGTCCTCCAGCACACCCGCAGCCGTGCCCGCGACGCCGTGGCGGGAGGTGCGGCGCAGCCGCCCGTCGACGACGTGGGTGCCCAGGAGGAGTTCGGC
This sequence comes from Saccharothrix sabaoui, assembly GCF_051756985.1. Lineage (NCBI taxonomy): Bacteria > Bacillati > Actinomycetota > Actinomycetes > Pseudonocardiales > Pseudonocardiaceae > Saccharothrix > Saccharothrix sabaoui. The sequence continues at coordinate 23,143 of NZ_JBPKJK010000119.1, read as the reverse complement.
GGCGCGCACGGCCGCCGCCACCCAGCGGGGTTCGCCGAGCACCGCGCCCGCCTCGGCGAGGGCCGCGACGGCCAGGCCGTTCCACGCGGTCACGACCTTGTCGTCGCGCCCCGGCTGCGGCCTGCGCGAACGCGCCTCCAGCAGCCTGGCGGCCAGGTCCGGGTCGGCGTCGCCGAGCAGCCGCAGCGTGGACGTGCCGTGCTCGAACGTGCCCTCGTCGGTGACGCCGTACAGGGCCGCGGCGCGGGAACCCCCGGCGAGGCCGAGCACCTCGACGAGCTGCGCGGGCGTCCACACGTAGGTGGCGCCCTCGACCCCGTCCGTGTCGGCGTCCAGCGACGCGGCGAACCCGCCCTCGGGCGTGCCCAGGTCGCGGAGCAGGAACTCGGCGGTCGCCCGCGCCACCCGCGCGTGCGCCGGGTCGTCGTCGCGGCGGGCCAGGTGCGCGTAGGCGCGCAGCAGCAGGGCGTTGTCGTAGAGCATCTTCTCGAAGTGCGGCACGACCCACGCGGCGTCCACGGAGTAGCGCGCGAACCCGCCGGCGAGCTGGTCGTGGATGCCGCCGGACGCCATCGCGGCGCACGTGGCGCGGGCCATCGACAGCGCCTCGACCGACCCGGTGCGCTCGTGGTGGCGCAGCAGGAACTCCAGCACCGTCGACGGCGGGAACTTGGGCGCGCCGCCGAACCCGGCGTTGGCCCGGTCGAAGTGCCCGAGCAGCGACACCACCGCGCCCGCCAGCACGTCTTCGTCCACAGTGGACCGGGGCAGCGGGGTGAACGCCAGCTGGGAGGCGATCCCGGCGGCGGACTCGCGCACCTCGTCGCCCTGCTCGCGCCACGCGTGCGCGATGGCCTCCAGCACCTGCCCGAACGACGGCGTCCCCGGCCGGGGCGACGGCGGGTAGTAGGTGCCCGCGTAGAACGGCTCGCCGCCGGGCGTGAGGAAGACCGTCATGGGCCACCCGCCGTGCCCGCTCAGCGCCTGCGTGACGGCCATGTAGACGGCGTCCACGTCCGGCCGCTCCTCGCGGTCGACCTTGACGTTGACGAAGTGCTCGTTCATGTACGCGGCCGTCGCGTCGTCCTCGAACGACTCGTGCGCCATCACGTGGCACCAGTGGCAGGCCGCGTAGCCGACGCTGAGCAGCACCGGCACGCCCCGCTCGCGCGCCTCGGCGAACGCCGCGGGCGACCACTCCCACCAGTCGACCGGGTTCTCCGCGTGCTGGAGCAGGTACGGGCTGGTCGAGGACGCGAGCCGGTTCGTCATGGCCCCACGGTAAATCCCCGCCGCCGACCGGACCGCTCGGCGAGAATGTGCCGGTGATCGACGAACCGGCGCGCCAGCCGCACGACCTGAGCCACCTGACCGGACCGTTCGACGTGGTCGGCGACGTGCACGGCTGCCGCGTCGAGCTGGACCACCTGCTGCGCGAGCTGGGCTACTCCCCCGACGGCGAGCACCCCGAGGGCCGCACGGTCGCGTTCCTCGGCGACCTCGTCGACCGCGGCCCGGACACGCCGGGCGTGCTGCGGCTGGCCATGGGCATGGTGGCGGCGGGCAACGCCATCGCGGTGCGCGGCAACCACGAGGAGAAGCTGGTGCGCGCCCTGCGGGGCCGCGCCGTGCAGGTGGCGCACGGCCTGCGCGAGTCGCTCGACCAGCTCGCGCGCGAGACGCCGGGGTTCCGGGCCCGCGCGCTGGAGTTCTGCGACTCCCTGGTGCCGCACTACGTCCTCGACGGCGGCCGGCTCGTCATCGCCCACGCGGGCCTGCCCGAGCGCTACCACGGCGTGCAGTCGCCGAAGATGCGCGCCCTGGCCCTGTGGGGGCAGTCCACGGGCCGGCACGACGAGCGCGGCTTCCCCGTCCGCCACCCGTGGGCGGACGAGTACTCGGGCGCGGCGACGGTCCTCTACGGGCACACGCCCGTCGAGGCGCCGGAGTGGGTGAACGGGACGCTGTGCCTGGACACCGGCTGCGTGTTCGGCGGCCGGCTGACCGCGCTGCGCTACCCGGAGCGCGAGATCGTCTCCGTGCCCGCCCGCCGCGCCTGGTACGAGCAGGCGCGGCCCTAGGCGGCCCCTAGCCCTCCTCGACGGCCCCGTCGGCCTTCGCGGTCTTGCCTGTCTTCGCGGTGCCGGTCTTCGCGGGCTCGCCGTCGGTCCCGGCGGGCTCGTCGAAGGACGCGGGCAGCTTCTTCAGGTGCTTGTTCATCGACCGCACCAGGAAGAACACCGCGATGAAGAACAGCACCAGGAGCAGCAGGCCCAGCGGGGAGGACTTGCCGAAGTCCTCCTGCTGGCCACCGGGGTCCTTGTCGGTCGACGGCTGCTGCGCGAGCACCACCGCCGTGGTCAGCTCCAGCGGGACCGGGGTCGGGAGCGCCGTCACGCGGTCACCTTCTCCCGGACGCCCGCGAACAGGTCGTCCTCCGGCACGGTGCTGTCGACCAGCGACCTCGCCAGCTCGTACTCCTCGGTCGGCCACACCTCGCGCTGCGTCTCCAGCGGCACGGCGAACCAGCGGCTCGTCGGGTCGATCTGGGTGGCGTGGGCCTTCAGCGCCTCGTCGCGGACCGGGAACCAGTCCGCGCACTCGACCTGCGTGGTGACCCGCTCCATGACGTCGGGCCGGTCCTCGCCCCACCCGGCCAGCCACTCGGCGTACGGCGACTCCTGGCCGGCCGCGAGCAGGGCCTCGTGGAACGCCATCAGCTTCGCGCGCGAGAAGCCGTGGCTGTAGTAGAGCTTCAGCGGCTGCCACGGCTCGCCCAGCTCGGGGTAGCGGTCCGGGTCGCCCGCGGCGTCGAACGCGGCGACGGACACCTCGTGGCAGCGGATGTGGTCGGGGTGCGGGTAGCCGCCGTTCTCGTCGTAGGTGACGATCACGTGCGGGCGGAACTCGCGGATGACCTCCACCAGCGGCGGGGTGGACTCCTCCAGCGGCACGAGGGCGAAGCAGCCCTCGGGCAGCGGCGGCAGCGGGTCGCCCTCGGGCAGGCCCGAGTCGACGAAACCCAGCCAGCGGTGCTGCACGCCGAGGATCTCGGCGGCGCGCGCCATCTCGGCGCGGCGGATGCCGGCCATGTCGGCGAGCACCTCGGGGCGGTCCATGGCGGGGTTCAGGATGCTGCCCGCCTCGCCGCCGGTGCAGGTGACGACCATGACCTCGTGGCCCTCGGCGACGTAGCGGGCCATCGTGGCGGCGCCCTTGCTCGACTCGTCGTCGGGGTGCGCGTGCACCGCCATCAGGCGCAGCTTCTCAACCATGACGGTGGTGCTCCTCCTCCGGTACCCGGCCCCGCGGGGGCCTGGCGGACGGGGCCGAACGGCCCCCTGCGACACTCAACCGATCGCTGGCGGTCATTGTTCCCCACGGGCAGGAGGGCGTTCGCAGGTGGCACTGCCCGAAGGTCGGTACGGCACCCGACGCCGCCCCCTCCCGAAGTGGGCCCGTTGGTCACTCCCCGTGATCGCGGTGCTCATCGGCGGGGTTATCGCCTGGGTGGGCTACCGCAACCTCGGCACCATGCCCGTGGAGGCGAAGCAGACCGCGTTCACCGTCCGGGACGACAGCACGGTGGAGGTCACCTTCGAGGTCGTCCGGGAGACGCCCGAGGACGCCGTCGTGTGCATCGTGCGCGCGCGTTCCGAGGACGGCGACGAGAGCGGGCGCCGCGAGGTGCTCGTGCCGCCGGGGCCCGGCACGGTCCGGCAGACGACCGTGCTGAAGACGTCGAAACCGCCTGTTACCGGAGAGGTTTTCGGCTGCTCGTACCAGGTACCGGCTTACCTGTCCACGAGGTAGCGGCCAAGCGGGTGATCTGCGCTTTCAGCGGCCGATCCGGGAACAAAACGCCGTCGCCGAACGTTGTGCGCGTGTTACTCTGGCCTTTCAGCACGGCCCCGACGCGGGCCGTGTTTTTCCGTTCCGGGTTGGTGCGCCCGGGAACAGCCAGCCCACGCCGTGGGCCGGCGCAAGACGAGGAGTTGGTGACCGTGAGCGACACTGAGGTGACCTGGTTGACCCAGGAGGCCTACGACCGGCTCAAGGGAGAGCTGGACGAGATGATCGAGAACCGCCCGGTCATCGCCGCGGAGATCAACGCGCGTCGGGAAGAGGGTGACCTCCGCGAGAACGGCGGTTACCACGCCGCCCGTGAGGAGCAGGGCAAGCAGGAGGCCCGCATCCGCCAGTTGCAGGAGCTGCTGCGGGTCGCGAAGGTCGGCGAGGCGCCGACGGTCGCGGGCATCGCCGCACCCGGCATGGTGCTCACGGTGCGTTACGCCGGGGACGACGAGACCGAGGAGTTCCTGCTCGCCACCCGTGAGGAGGGCGCGCACGGCGCGCTGGAGGTCTACTCCCCCTCGTCCCCCCTGGGCAAGGCGTTGCTCGGCGCGAAGGACGGCGAGACCCGGCAGTACGAACTGCCCAACGGCAGCACGATGAAGGTGACGCTCATCAAGGCGGTGCCCTACGCGGGCTAGCCCCACAGACACCGGGAGGGGCGGCCACCACGCGGAGGTGGCCGCCCCTCCTGCTTGTCGGGCTGCTTGCCGAGGGTCGCCGGGCTGCTTGCCGGGCTGCTCGTCGGGCAGGTGTTCAGCGGATGCGCTCCAGCAGGGGGCGCACGCGCGGCGGGACGGGCGTGGACAGGGCGATCGAGGTCGAGAGCCGCTGCACGCCCGGCACGTCGACGATCGAGTCGATCACCCGTTGCAGGTCGGCGTTCGAGCGGGCCACCAGGCGCGCGAACAGGTCGCCCTGGCCGGTGGTCGCGTGCACCTCGCACACCTCGTTGATGGCGGCCAGGCCGTCGCACACCTCCTGCCGCCTGCCCTGGGCGATCTCCAGCACGGCGAACGCGGTGAGGCCGTAGCCCATCGCGGCCAGGTCGAGCGCCGGCGGGAAGCCGGTCAGCACGCCCCGCGCCACCAGCCGGTCCAGCCGCGCCTGCACCGTGCCGCGCGCCACCCCCAGCCGCCGCGAGCACTCCAGCACGCCCAGCCGCGGCTCGTCGGTGAGCAGCAGCAACAGCCGCGCGTCGAGCGCGTCCACGACCTGGTCAGAGTGTTCAACCTGCTGGGGTTCGGGCATGGCTCACTGTACAAATCGACCAGCGAAACAACCAACTGTTGCTCACCCTGACCAGGCGCGCACATCCTGGGTGCATGACGCAGCAGCTTGACGACGTGAGCTACGACCAGCTCCGCCAACTCGTGGGCCTGGTCGACTACGACGGGACGCGGGACCCGTTCCCCGTCCGCTCCATGGACGCCGTGGTCTTCGTGGTCGGCAACGCGACCCAGACCGCGTGGTTCTACCAGGTGGCCTTCGGGATGCAGCTCGTCGCCTACGCCGGCCCCGAGACCGGGCAGCGGGACCACAAGTCCTTCGTGCTCAAGTCCGGGTCCGCGCGGTTCGTGATCAACGGTGGCGTCTCGCCCGACAGCCCGCTGCTCGACCACCACCGGCGGCACGGCGACGGCGTCGTCGACCTCGCCCTGGAGGTCGCCGACGTCGACCGGTGCGTCGAGCACGCGCGGTCGCAGGGCGCCACCGTGCTCGTGGAGCCGCACGACCTGTCCGACGAGCACGGCACCGTGCGGGTGGCGTCCATCGCGACGTACGGCGAGACCCGGCACACCCTCGTCGACCGGTCCGAGTACACCGGCCCGTACCTGCCCGGATATGTGGCGAGGGAGAGCACGGTCGTCCGGCCCGAGGGCGCGCCGAAGCGGTTGTTCCAGGCGGTCGACCACTGCGTGGGCAACGTCGAGCTGGGCCGGATGGACTACTGGGTCGAGTGGTACAACCGCGTCATGGGCTTCGTGAACATGGCGGAGTTCATCGGCGACGACATCGCGACGGACTACTCGGCGCTGATGTCGAAGGTCGTGTCGAACGGCAACCACCGGGTCAAGTTCCCGCTCAACGAGCCCGCGGTCGCGCAGAAGAAGTCGCAGATTGACGAGTACCTGGAGTTCTACGAGGGCGCCGGCGTGCAGCACATCGCGCTCGCCACGAACGACATCGTGACGACGCTGAAGGCCATGCGCGCGGCGGGCGTGGAGTTCCTGGAGACGCCCGACTCGTACTACGACGACCCGGAGCTGCGGGCGCGCATCGGTGAGGTGCGGGTGCCGATCGAGGTGCTCAAGGAGCACCGCATCCTGGTCGACCGGGACGAGGACGGGTACCTGCTCCAGATCTTCACCAAGCCGATCGGCGACCGGCCGACCGTGTTCTACGAGCTGATCGAGCGGCACGGGTCGCTGGGCTTCGGCAAGGGCAACTTCAAGGCGCTGTTCGAGGCGATCGAGCGCGAGCAGGAGCGCCGCGGCAACCTCTGACGCGCAGTCCAGGAACTCCGCGGGGGTTTCCGACGTTGTGGTCGGCAACGGGCCGGTCCGGGCACCCCCGGGCCGGCCCTTCCTGTCGGAAAGCTGACGATGCCCTGACGGGTGCCCCGGGACCGGTACCCTCGGTGTATCTCACACAGCATTCACCTGGAGGGTGGCATGGCGCTCGCGGCTCGGGTCACCGCGGTGCTCCCGCTCGTCGGAGCGGTCGCCACGGCCGCGGCGCTGACCGGTGCGGCCTTCTTCTCCGTGGCCCACGCGGGGTGCGCGGACACGGGGCGGTTCGTGGACCGCGGGGGCGTGGTCGAGTTCGTCGGTGGTTGCGTGGACGGCGAGGACCTGCCCGCCGTGCCGCCCAGGGTGGAGAACGCGCGGTACCCCGTCCAGCCGTGACCTGGGGTTATGCGTTTTCGGGCTGCACGATCGGGTGATCATGGGGCCGAACATGTACGGAAACGCCGTTACGCCACTCGGTGAAGACATGAGGAACCCGGCACCACCACCCGACCCGAACCCACCCCCACGCCGCCCCCGACCCCGGCCCGTGCCCCGACCCCGGCCGTGACGGCGGTCCCGGCCGTGACGGCGGTCCCGGCCCCGGCCCTGACGGCGGCAACCCGCACCACCCCCGCCGCCCACCCACTCGCCTCACGCACCTGCCGCCGCGCCGCCCACCCGCGCACGCCTCGCGCCGCCCACCCGCGCCACCCGCGCCGCACGCACGCGCCTCGCGCCGCCCGCGCGGATCACCGCCCGCCGCCCGCTGCCCGCCGTCTGCCCTCGGCCCGCGCGATCGGTGCGGCGAGCCGGCAACGGGTGGAGTCGAGGTCGGCGCGGCGCGGTCGGCAGGCGAGGGCGGGGCGGCGCGTGGGGATGTCGGCGGTTGGGCGTGTGCCGGGGGGATTTGGGCGATAGTGGGGGCATGTGTCGCAACATCAGGGTGCTCCACAACTTCGAGCCGCCCGCCACGGATGACGAGGTCCACGCGGCGGCGGTGCAGTACGTGCGCAAGGTCAGCGGGTCGACGCACCCGTCGGCGGTCAACCAGGAGGCGTTCGACGCGGCCGTCGAGGCGGTCGCGGAGGCCACTCGCGCGTTGTTGGCGTCGCTGGTGACGAAGGCCCCGCCGCGTGATCGCGAGGTGGAGGCGGCGAAGGCCAAGGAGCGCGCCGCGGTTCGCTACGGATCGCGGTGAGGCGGCAGCCGGCTGGGCGGCAGCTGGCTGGGCGATGAGCGGTGGGCAACAGGCGGTAGGGCGGCGGTGAGCAGCAGGACGGCGTGCGACGGCCGACCGGGCATGGGGCTTGGCCCGGTCGGCCGTGGCGCGGGTGGTTCGGGCGCGGGTGGTTCAGGCGCGGGTGGTTCAGGCGCGGGTGGTTCAGGCGCGGGTGGTTCAGGCGCGGGTGGTTCAGGCGCGGGTGGTTCAGGCGCGGGTGGTGGTGCGGGTCAGTCGAGGGCGGTGACCAGGTCGGCCACCAGGTCGTCGGCCGACTCGATGCCGACCGAGATGCGGATCAGGTCGGCGGGTACCTGGAGCAGCGAGCCGGCGGTGCTGGCGTGGGTCATCCGGCCCGGGTGCTCGATCAGGGACTCGACACCTCCGAGTGATTCGGCGAGCGTGAAGAGCTTCGTGCGCGAGCACACGCGCAGCGCCGCCTCCTCGCCGCCCTCGACGGTGAACGAGATCATGCCGCCGAACCGGCGCATCTGCTTCGCCGCCACCTCGTGACCGGGGTGCTCGGGCAGGCCCGGGTAGAGGACGCGGGTCACCTTCGGGTGCCGCAGGAGCGCCTCGGCGACCTTCTCGGCGTTGTCCGAGTGCTTCTCCATGCGCACTTCGAGCGTCTTGATGCCGCGCAGCGTCAGCCACGCGTCGAACGGCCCGGGCACCGCACCGGCCCCGTTCTGGAGGAAGCCGAACGCCGCGTCCAGCTCGTCGTCCGACGTCACGAGCGCACCGCCGACCACGTCGGAGTGCCCGCCCACGTACTTGGTCGTGGAGTGCAGCACGACGTCCGCGCCGAGCGCGAGCGGGCTCTGGAGGTACGGCGAGGCGAACGTGTTGTCGACCACGAGCTTCGCGTCCGCCGAGTGCGCGACCTGCGCCAGCACGGCGATGTCGGCGATGTTGAGCAGCGGGTTGGTGGGGGTCTCGACCCAGATGACCTTGGTGTTGGGCCGCACGGCGGCGCGCACGGCGTCGACGTCGGACAGCGCGACGGGCGTGTGCTCGACGCCCCACTGGGACAGCACCTTGTCGATGAGCCGGAACGTGCCGCCGTAGGCGTCGTTGGGGATGACGACGTGGTCACCGGGCCGGCACAGGGCGCGCAGCGCCGTGTCGGTCGCGCCCATGCCGGAGGCGAACGCGCGGCCGTGCCGCCCACCCTCCAGCGCGGCCAGGCACTCCTCCAGGGCGGCCCGCGTGGGGTTGCCCGTGCGGGAGTACTCGAAGCCGCCGCGCAGCCCGCCGACGCCGTCCTGCGCGTAGGTCGAGGTGGCGTGGATCGGCACGATGACCGAGCCCGTCGTCGGGTCAGGTGCCTGCCCGGCGTGGATGGCCCTGGTCGCGAAACCGTGGTGACCGGTGTCCGTCATGCACTTAGGGTACGGCCGCGCGAAAAGCAACCGCCCGTCGGCTGGTGGCCGACGGGCGGTTGGGTGAAAGGGCGATCAGCTCACCACTGCGGCGGCTGCTGGCCGTACTGACCGGGCTGCTGCCCCGGCTGGCCGTACTGGCCCGGCTGCTGCTGGCCGTACTGCCCCGGCTGGCCGTAGGGCTGCTGGCCGTACGCCTGCTGGCCGGGCTGACCGGGCTGCTGGCCCGGCTGGCCGTACTGGCCGTACTGCCCGGACTGCTGCGGCTGCTGCCCCTGCTGCTGACCCGGCTGGCCCGGTTGGCCGTAACCGCCGGGCGACGCCGACGCCGACGCCGACTCCGGCGCGTTCACCACGACCGTCTTCATGATCTTGTCGGCCCACGTCTGCTTCTTCGGCTCCCACAGCGGCGCGAAGTAGCCCGCGTAGCAGGGGATGCCGTCGACGATGTGGCAGAGCTGGCGCACGAACACGTTGCCGAAGCCGACGGGCTGGCCGGTCTCCTCGCTGACCAGCTTGATCTTCGCGATCTTCTTGCCGTACGACTGGCCGGTGGTGCCCTGGAGGTACAGCGTGTTGTAGATGACGAAGGCGATGACCGCCAGGTACCCGATGCCGCCGACGATCAGCGTCAGCGTCGGGTCGCCGACGGCGAGGGTGATGAGGACCAGGGCGGCGACGACGACACCGGGCGCCAGGCCGTCGACGAGGAAGCCCATGACGCGGGAACCCCACTCGGCGTAGCCGCCGGCGGGCGCCGGGTAGCCGGCGGGCTGGCCGTACCCGGCGGGCTGGCCGTAGCCGGGCTGCGCGCCCCACTGCTGCTGCTGGCCGTACCCGGGCTGCTGGCCGTACTGCGCGGGCTGCTGGCCGTAAGGCTGCTGCTGACCGTACTGCGCGGGCTGCTGGCCGTAGGGCTGCTGGCCGTACTGGGCGGGCGGCTGGCCGTAGGGGGGCGGCTGCTGCGCGGGGAAGCCGCCGGACGCCGACGCGGGCTGCGCCGGGAAGCCGCCGGAGCCGGGCTGCTGCTGCTGGCCGAAGCCGGGGGTGGGCGGCTGCTGGGCACCGGACGACACGACCTGCGTGGTGTCGGCGTTGCCCGCGGGCTGCTGGCCGGTGGTGGGGACCACCTGGGTGGCCTCCGGGGGCGGGAACGCAGGGGGCTGCCCGCCGCTCGGCACGACCTGGGTCGCGTCGGCGTTCGAGGGCTGGGCACCCTGCCCCTGCTCCTGCTGGTTGTGACCGCCGAACTGCTGGTTCCCCGGCGGCTGCGGAGCGTTCATCGGAGTTTCCAACCCCCTTGGCACGGGCCGTAGGTGTAGTGAGTCGGTGCCCAACGCTAGCGGATCGCGCTGCCCGTGCCACGGGCAACCGGGCAACGCGTCCGCACCGCGGCGGTTCAGCGACCTGCGAGGAAACCCAGGATGTCCTGCCGGGTGACGACGCCGGCGGGCTTGCCGTCCTCCAGCACGAGGGCACCGTCCGCTGAGGACAGTGCGGTCATCGCGGAGCTGATCGGCTCGCCCGCGCCGAGGGTGGGCAGCTTGGGCGACATGTGCCGGTCGAGCCGGTCGGTCAGCTGCGCCTTGCCGGTGAACAGCGCGTCGAGGAGGTCGCGCTCGTTGACGGCGCCCGCGACCTCGGCGGCCATGACGGGCGGTTCGGCGTTGACGACGGGCATCTGGGACACGCCGTACTCGCGCATGATCGCGACGGCCTCGGCGACCGTCTCGTTGGGGTGGCCGTGCACGAGGTCGGGCACGGTGCCGTCCTTGCGGCGCAGCACGTCGCCGACGGTGGCGCCGGAGGTGTCGGGCGACAGGAAGCCGTACTGGGCCATCCACTTGTCGTTGAAGACGCTCGACAGGTAGCCGCGGCCGCCGTCGGGCAGCAGGACGACGATGACGTCGTCGGGGCCGGCGTCCTCGGCGACGCGCAGGGCGGCGGCGACGGCCATGCCGCAGGAGCCGCCGACGAGGAGGCCCTCCTCGCGGGCGAGGCGGCGGGTCAGCTCGAAGGAGTCGGCGTCGGACACGGCGACGATGTCGTCGCACACGGTGCGGTCGTAGGCGTCGGGCCAGAAGTCCTCGCCGACGCCCTCGACGAGGTAGGGGCGGCCGGTGCCGCCGGAGTAGACGGAGCCCTCGGGGTCGGCGCCGATGACCTTGACCCGGCCGCCGGAGGCTTCCTTGAGGTAGCGGCCGGTGCCGGAGATGGTGCCGCCGGTGCCGACGCCCGCGACGAAGTGGGTGATGCGGCCCTCGGTCTGCCGCCACAGCTCGGGTCCGGTGCCGTGGTAGTGGCTGGCGGGGTTCTCCGGGTTGGCGTACTGGTTGGGCTTCCAGGCGCCGGGGATCTCGGCGACGAGCCGGTCGGAGACGTTGTAGTAGGAGTCGGGGTGCTCGGGCGGGACGGCCGTGGGGCACACGACGACCTCGGCGCCGTACGCCTTGAGCACGTTGCGCTTGTCCACCGACACCTTGTCGGGGCAGACGAAGACGCACTTGTAGCCCTTCTGCTGGGCCACGAGCGCCAGGCCGACGCCGGTGTTGCCCGAGGTGGGCTCGACGATCGTGCCGCCGGGCTTCAGCTCGCCGCTGCGCTCGGCGGCCTCGACCATGCGCAGCGCGATGCGGTCCTTCACGCTGCCACCGGGGTTGAGGTACTCGATCTTGGCCAGGACGAGCGGCCGGAGCCCCTCGGCCACCGCGTTCAGCTTCACCAGCGGGGTGTTGCCGACCAGGTCGACGACGCTCTCGACGTACTCCACGACGGCCCTTCCACTTCTTGAGATGACGTGCTGAGCGTATATCGCGGAGGCGGTGGACGGCCGGTGCAGCGGCGCGGCGTCGTTCGTCACGAGTGGTGGCCGCGCTGAACAAGCGTTAACTAGGCTGCACGTCACACGCCGCGGCGAAACAAAGGAGTTCCGTAATGCCGGAAGCCGTGATCGTCTCCGCCGCCCGGTCGCCCATCGGGCGCGCGGGCAAGGGATCGCTCAAGGATGTGCGCGCCGACGACCTCACCGTGCAGGTCCTCAAGGCCGCGCTGGCGAAGGTCCCGGAGCTGGACCCCGCCGACATCGACGACCTCATGCTCGGCTGCGGCCTGCCCGGCGGTGAGCAGGGCTTCAACATGGCCCGCGTCGTCGCCGTGCTCGCCGGGTACGACACCCTGCCCGGCACCACCGTCACCCGCTACTGCGCGTCCAGCGTGCAGACGACCCGCATGGCGCTGCACGCCATCAAGGCCGGCGAGGGCGACGTGTTCGTCAGCGCGGGCGTCGAGACCGTCTCCAGCTTCGCCCGCGGCTCCTCGGACTCGTGGCCGGACACGCACAACCCGCTGTTCGCCGAGGCCGAGGGCCGCACCGCCGCCACCGCGCAGACCGGCGCGGACGAGTGGGTCGACCCGCGCGCGAACGGCTCGCTGCCCGACGTCTACATCGCCATGGGCCAGACCGCGGAGAACCTCGCCCGCGTCAAGGGCGTGTCCCGCGAGGAGATGGACGAGTTCGGCGTCCGCTCGCAGAACCTCGCCGAGAAGGCCATCGCCAACGGCTTCTGGGCCCGCGAGATCACCCCCGTCACCCTGCCCGACGGCAGCACGGTGTCCGCCGACGACGGCCCCCGCGCCGGCGTCACCCTGGAGGGCGTGTCCGGGCTCAAGCCGGTGTTCCGCCCCGACGGCCGGGTCACCGCGGGCAACTGCTGCCCGCTCAACGACGGCGCGGCGGCGTTGGTGATCATGAGCGACACCAGGGCGAAGGAGCTGGGCATCACGCCGCTGGCGCGGATCGTGTCCACCGGCGTGTCGGGGCTGTCGCCGGAGATCATGGGCCTGGGGCCGGTGGAGGCGTCCAAGCGGGCGCTCGCGCTCGCCGGGCTCACCATCGGCGACATCGACCTGGTCGAGATCAACGAGGCGTTCGCCGCGCAGGTCATCCCGTCGTACCGGGACCTGGGCATCGACCTGGACCGGCTGAACGTCAACGGCGGCGCGATCGCGGTGGGCCACCCGTTCGGCATGACCGGCGCGCGGATCACCACGACGTTGATCAACTCGCTGCGGTTCCACGACAAGCAGTTCGGCCTGGAGACCATGTGCGTCGGCGGCGGGCAGGGCATGGCCATGGTCATCGAGCGCCTCAGCTGACCTGGTCACGAACGCAGAACTCAGGGGTCCTGAGCGTTGGACTCTCGGGTCGCGAGCGTAGGACTCTCGGGTCGCGAGCGTAGGACTCTCGGGGTCTGGGCGTAGGACTCTCGGGGTCTGGGCGTTGGACTCTCGGGAAAGCGGAGGGCGCCCCGGCTGGTGGCCGGGGCGCCCTCGGTCGTTCAGGAGCGGGAGGTCAGTCGCTGCTCTGGAGGTAGGACAGCAGGCGCAGGATCTCCAGGTAGAGCCACACGAGGGTGGTCATCAGGCCGAACGCCGCCCACCACGCCCACTTGGCCGGCACGCCCGAGCGGATCATCTCGTTCGCCGACTCGAAGTCGAGCAGGAAGCTGAACGCGGCGATGCCGATCACCAGGAGCGAGAAGCCGATGGCGAGCGGGCTGCCGTCGCGCAGGCCCGAGTTCACGCCGAACAGGCTGAGCACCAGGTTGCCGAGCATCAGCACGGCGACGCCCACGACCGCGCCGATGATCCACTTGGTCAGGCGCGGCGTGACGCGGATCGCACCGGTCTTGTAGACCACGAGCATCGCGCCGAAGACGCCGAACGTGCCGAGGATGGCCTGCAGGGCGATGCCCGGGAAGAAGCTCTCGAACACGCCGGTGATGCCACCGAGGAACACGCCCTCGGCCGCCGCGTAGGTCAGCACCAGCGGAGCGCTCGGCTTCCGCTTGAAGATGATGACCAGCGACACGACCAGGCCGATGATGAGACCCGGCAGCATCAGCGCGAACGGCGCGACCTGGCCGGACAGCACCAGCCACGCCGAGATGAAGCCGGTGACCAGGGTGACCGCGAGCGTCATCGCGGTCTTGGTCACCACGTCGTCGATGGTGATCGGGCGCTCGCCGGCGACCGGCGGCGCGCCCTGGTAGCCGCCGTACTGCTCGGTGCCGTACTGCTGGCCGTACGGCTGTCCGTAGGGCTGGCCGAATCCTGCTGCCTGCTGTCCGCCGCCTGTCGGCAGGTTGCGGAACGCGGGGTTGCTGGTGGTGCGCACCTCGTCCTCCTGTGGCGTTCTTACGCCGTCACGGGGTCCAACGACCACACGAGTCGATTCGTTCCCGTCGGGTAAAAGTGACTTTACTCGGGCTGTCGATCTCTCATCCACACCCCGCGTGGCGGAGCGTAGTCGGCGTTCCACCCCGCTGGAGGCTTGTCCTGGCGATCACCCACCCGTAAGGCTGCCTGCGGCAGCTCTTACGACGCGCCCGAGGGGTAATTGACGATCATGAGGCGGAGACGACTCGCCGGTGCCGCGTTGGCCGCCGGCGTGGCCCTGCTCACCCTGCCCGCCGCCGCGAACGCCGCCCCCGAGGAGGGCATCGGGTACGAGGTCGCCGCTCAGGGCTACAACGGCAAGCCCGCAGGCGAGGGCGACTGGCTCGGTTCCTACGAGTGGAACGGGCAGCGCGTCTGGTGCGTGCAGTACTCGCTGCTCGCACCCGACAGCGACGTCGAGTACAAGGACGGCGACGAACTCCTGTCCAAGGGCGGCGCGCCGCTGTCCCCCGAGGTCGCCGCGAACATCTCCTACCTGCTGCTCCGGTACGCGAACACCGAGTCGTACGACGAGGCCGCCGCGCTGGCGCACCTGCTGCACTCGTGGACCGCGTTCGAGGACCCCGCCCGGGGCATCTCGCTCGACGGGAACAGCGACTTCCGGCACATCGCCTACAACGAGCGGTTCCACTACGACGAGCTGGGCAAGCCCGCGTTCGGGCAGGCGCAGGCGGCCGTGGACCGGCTGCGCGCCGACGCCGAGGCCAACCGCGGGCCGTGGGCGGCCAGGGTGAGCGCCCCCGAGGGCGAGCAGGTCATCGGCAGCCCCGACACGTGGGTGGTGGACATCACCAAGACCGCGGGCGGTCACGTCACCGGCCTGCCGGTGACCGTGCAGCTGACGGACGCCACGCTGGAGGACGGCTCGGCCTCCGGGCAGCTCACCACGCCGACCGACGGCAAGGCGCTCGCCGTGAAGGTCGTGCCGACCGGCCCGAACCCGTCGTTCAGCGTCTCGCTCAACGGCCCGGCCGAGCGGCCGCGCGTGCGGGTGCCCGCGAACAACGTCTCGATGCAGCGGATCGTCACGACGGGCGGCGAGCAGCCGCTGGCCGCGAACGCGACGACCACGGCGAAGACCGCGCCCGGCGCGGTGCAGGTCGCCAAGACCGACGAGGAGACCGGCAAGGCCGTCGCGGGCACGGCGCTGAAGATCACCGCCGCCGACGGCAGGTCCCCGGCGAAGCGGCAGGACGACACCGACCTGACCGGTCCCGAGGGCCAGCCGGTCGTGCTCCAGACGGGCGCGGACGGCCTGGCGACCGTGCCGGACCTGCGCACCCCGCAGGAGATCTGCGTGATCGAGGTCGCGGCGGCCAAGGGCTACCAGGAGCACTTCGACCCGAACGCGCCGCCGAAGGCGTGCGGGCGGGTGGAACCCGGGCAGACCCTGGCCGTGTCCATGAAGAACAAGCCCGACAAGCCCATCGTGCCCATCACCATCCCGGCCGGCGCGGACGGCTCCGGGGTCGTGGCCACGGCGTCGTTCACCACCGAGGTCCGCACCGGCGCCCTGGTCGGCTCCGGCGGCGTGCTGCTGCTCGGTGTCGCGCTGGTGGGCCTGCTGGCCCGGCGGCGGATCGCGCGGCGGTCCTGAGCGGGAACCGGGACACCGCGTGAAGGCACTGCTGACCGGCGTGGCGGTGGCGGCCCTGGTCGCCTCCGCCGCGCTCGTCGCCACCCGTTCCGGCGACGTCGTGCTCCTGGGCGCGCCCGCCCCGGCGGACGCCGTCGTGCCGCACCCGCTGGGTGACAGCTCCCGCTCCGGCCGGGGCGTGGACCTGGCCGGGATGCCCGTCGGGGCGAACGCGCCCGCCTCGCCGCCCCCGGCCCCGGACCGGACGCCCACGGCCGCGCCGCAGCCCGACCAGCCGCCGCAACAACAGCAACAACAGCCGGCCGCCCAGCGGCCGGGCACGGTCCGGCTCCCGCAGGGCGGCCTGGCGACGCTGGTCCGCGAGGAGGTCACCGCCGACGGCGTCCTGCCGGTGCCCGAGGGCGTGGGCGAGGCGACGTGGTGGGGCGTGGACCTCGGCGCGGCCGAGGGCGCCACCGTCCTGGCCGGGCACGTGAACTGGAAGGGCATGACCGGCCCGTTCGACGAGCTGTGGCGCTCGGCCGCGGGCCAGCGGGTCACCGTCGTCGACACCGCCGGGAAGTCCTACACCTTCACCGTCACGCAGGTCGAGGCGGTGCGCAAGGACGACCTGCCGAACCGGGCGGTCGAGCTGTTCGGGCCGCGCGGGCCGCACCGGCTGGTGCTCGTCACGTGCGGCGGCCGGTGGGTCGGCGGCGGCACCGGCTACGAGGAGAACCGCGTGGTGGTCGCGACCCCGGCGTGACCGCGTCGTGACGCGGAGGCAACCTGCGGCCACTCCACGTCGTCCTGTGGTTGTGAAGCGATGGGGCTGGGTCTCGACGGGCGTCGCGCTGGCGCTCACGCTCGTGGTGCTCGCCGTGCTGGGCGCCCGCGAGCCGGGACCGACCACCGACGTCGGCGACCTCGCCGCCCCGCTGCCGATGGCGCCGCGCGCCACCGGCGGCACCACCCCCTCGGCCGCCCCGCCGACGGTGCCGATGCCCGCCGCCCCGCCGTCCTGGATGCGGCGGATGCAGCCCGGCGAGAGGCCGCCCCAGTTCGTGCTGTTCTCCTTCGACGGCGCGGCGTCGAAGGAGCACTGGGACCGGATCATGCCGCTGGCCGCGAGCGTGGACGCGCACGTCACCGGTCTGCTGTCCGGCGTGTACCTGGTCGCGGACCAGGACGCCGGGACCTACACCGGCCCCGGCCACGAGCCGGGCTACTCGTCGATCGGCTTCGGCGGGTCGCCCGCCGACGTGGCGCTGCGGATCGACTACCTCAACGCCGCGATCGCCGCCGGCCACGAGATCGGCACCCACTACAACGGCCACTACTGCGAGGCGGACAAGCCGAACGTGGGGAGCTGGAACACCGAGCAGTGGAACCGCGAGCTGGACCAGTTCTTCGCCATCGTGGAGAAGGCCCGGCGGCAGGGCTTCGCGCTCGACCCGGCGACCGTGCGCGGCGGGCGCACCCCGTGCCTGGAGGGGAACTGGGACGAGGCGTTCCCGGCGATGCGGCAGCACGGCCTGGTCTACGACACCAGCCACGTGAGCCTGGGCGTGGTGTGGCCCTTCGTGCGGGACGGCGTGTGGGAGTTCCCGATGCCCGAGGTCCGCGTGCCCGCCCTGGGCAAGCAGGTCGTGATGATGGACTACAACCTCTGGTACGCGCTCAACGGCGCGCGGGAGGAGCCGCACCGGGCCGCGGACTTCACGCGGATCGTGCTGGACACCTACCGCTCGGTGTACCAGGAGGCGTTCAACGGCAACCGCGCGCCGGTCGTGATCGGCAACCACTTCAACGAGTGGGCGGGCGGCGCGTTCAGCGGCGCGGTGGAGGGGTTCCTGGGCGAGGTGTGCGCGAAGCCGGAGACGGTGTGCGCCACCTACACCGAGGTCGTGCAGTGGATGCAGTTGCAGGACCCGGTGGTGCTGGACCAGCTGCGCCGCAACCCGGCCGCGCGCAACTGACGCCCGGCGGGGCCGCGCCGGGATCGGGGGGTTAGCCCCACCGCGTCCGCGCGGGCCGGCCGGGAGAATCCCGGCCATGACGGACCACGACCTCGTGCGCGGCGCCCGCGCCCGGCTGACCCAGGCCGCGCGGGGGCTCGCGCGGACGCCGCTGTGCCTGGTCGGGCTGCTGCTCGTGCCGCTCCAGCTCGTCACCTACCCGCTGATCCTGGTGACCGTCGGCGTGCCGCTGCTGCTGCTGGCGACCGCCGCGGCCCGCGGCTACGCGGGGCACGCCCGCCGCTGGGCCGGGGGCGTGCTCGGGGAGGAGGTCCCGTCGCCCTACCGGCGGCCCGCGAACCGGGGGCCGATGACCCGGGTCCGCACGGTCGCCACCGACCCGGCGACGTGGCGCGACCTGGCGTTCCTGCCGGTGAACGCGGTCCTCGGCGTGCTCTGCGGCGTGCTGCCGGCGGTGCTGTGGCTGGGCGGGCCGCTCGGCGTGCTGACACCCGTGCTGTGGCTGCTCGGCGAGGAGCAGGTGGACTTCAGCCTCGTCGACGGCCGCACGCCGGGGGGTTTCGTGCTGGCCCCGCTGATGGGCGCCGGCTACCTGGCGGCGGCCTGGTGGGCCACCCCGCGCGCCGCCCTGCTGCACGCCCGCGTCACCCGGTGGCTGCTCGCGCCCGGCGCGACGGCCGCGCTCACCGACCGGGTCCGGGTCCTGGCCGACTCGCGCGCCGACACGGTCGACGCCCAGGCCGCCGAGCTGCGCCGCATCGAGCGCGACCTGCACGACGGCGCGCAGGCCCGGCTGGTGGCGCTCGGCATGAGCCTGGGCATGGCGGAGGAGCTGCTGGCCCGCGACCCGGACGCGGCCCGCGGGCTGCTCGCCGAGGCCCGGCAGTCGTCGTCGCAGGCGCTGGCCGAGCTGCGCGGCCTCGTGCGCGGCATCCACCCGCCGGTGCTCGCCGACCGCGGCCTCGACGGCGCGCTGCGCGCCCTGGCCCTGGCGCACCCGCTGCCGGTGGAGGTGGACCTGGAGCTGGACGGCCGCCCCGAGGCCCCGGTCGAGTCGGCCGCCTACTTCGCGGTCGCGGAGACCCTGACGAACTCGGCCAAGCACAGCGGCGCGACCGGCGCGTGGGTCCGCGTCCGGCACGAGGGCGGCCGGCTGGTCCTGGTGATCGGCGACAACGGGCGCGGCGGCGCGGAGCCCGCCGAGGGCGGCGGGTTGCGGGGGATCGAGCGACGGCTGGCCGCGTTCGACGGCAGACTCGGGATCGCGAGCCCGGTGGGCGGGCCGACCGTCGTGACCATGGAGCTGCCGTGCGGGTTGTCCTCGGTGAAGACCTCGTCCTCCTCCGGGACGGCCTGATCCGGCTGCTCCGGGCGTACGACTTCGACGTCGTCGAGGCGGTCGACTCCGGTCCCGCGCTCCTCGACGCCCTCCTCGACCACCGCCCGGACGTGGCGGTGGTCGACGTGCGCCTGCCGCCGACGTTCACCGACGAGGGGCTGCGCGCGGCGATCGAGGCGCGCAAGCGGGTGCCCGGCCTGCCCGTGCTGGTGCTCTCCCAGTACGTCGAGCAGCTGTACGCGCGGGAACTGCTCTCCGACCGGGGCGGCGCGGTCGGCTACCTGCTCAAGGACCGGGTGTCGGACGTGCGGCAGTTCGTCGACGCGATCCGCCGGGTCGCCGCGGGCGGTACCGCGATGGACCCGGAAGTCGTCACGCAACTGCTCGCGCGGGGTGCGCGCGACCGACCGCTGACGACGTTGACGCCGCGCGAGCGGGAAGTGCTCTCGCTGATGGCGGAGGGCCGTTCCAACGGCGCGATCGCGTCCCGGCTGTTCGTGACGGAGAAAGCGGTGGGCAAACACATCACGAACATCTTCGGGAAGCTCGGGCTGCCGATGTCCGGGGACGACAACCGGCGGGTGCTCGCGGTCCTCGCGTATTTGGACCGCGTCTAAATCGTTTCTTAGGCTAAGTACCATTCCGGTTCCCACCACGGACAAGGTTCCACCACGGACAAGGGGAGCACATGGGCACCACCGCGGAGTTGGCCGGCGAACTGCTCGACCTGGTCTTGTCGCAGTCGCCGCTGGGCGCGACGGCGAACGGCGTGCCGGGGTACGACCACCTCCTGCCCGACCACCGCGCGGACACCGAGCAGGCGGTCCGGGCACGCGCCCTGGACATCGTCGCGCGGGCCCGCGCGCTGCCCGCCGACGACGACCCGGTGACCCGCTCGGTCGTCGTGCGGCAGGCCGAGGCGGTGGTCGACCTGGTCGACGCGCGCGGCGTCGAGTACACGATCACCGACTCGTTCTTCGCGCCCGCCGGCGAGGTGCTGGCGGTGATGCCGACGACCGCGCTGCCGGACGAGGAGGCCGAGCGGGCCTACCTGGACCGGCTGGCCGCGCTGCCGGAGTTCCTGCGCCGGGTGGCGCGGCGGCACCTGGACGGCGCGGCGGCCGGCCGCACGCCCGTGCGGCACCTGGTCGAGGCGGCCGTGGCGCACCTGGACCGCTACCTGGCCGCCGACGAGGACCCGCTGGCCCGCCCCCGGGGCGGCGAGGCGTTCAGCGCCGAGCGGGACCGCCTGCTGGCCGAGGTCGTGCGGCCCGCGTTCGCCGCCTACCGCGACGCGATCGCGGGCATCGAGGGCCGGCCCGAGGACCGGGCGGGCCTGACCTGGCTGCCCGGCGGCGACGCGACGTACGCGGCGCTGGCCCGCGTGCAGACCACGACCGACCGCACGCCGGAGGAGCTGCACCGCACCGGCCTGGACCTGATGGCGAAGCTCCGCGACGAGTACGCCGAGCTGGGCGGGCGGGTGTTCGGCACGACCGACCCGGCCGAGGTGTTCGAGCGGATGCGCACCGACCCGGAGCTGCGCTGGACGTCCGAGGACGAGCTGCTCGACGCCGCCCGCGAGGCCGTGACCAGGGCGGAGGAGGCCGCGCCGCGCTGGTTCGGCCGGCTGCCGCAGACGCGGTGCCTGGTCGAGGCGGTGCCCGCCGCCGACGCGCCGGGCGCGCCCACCGCCTACTACATGCCGCCGTCGCTGGACGGGACGCGGCAGGGCACCTACTTCGCGAACACCCACCGCGTGACCGAGCGGTTCCGCTACCAGGCCGAGGCCATCGCGTTCCACGAGGCCGTGCCGGGGCACCACTTCCAGATCGCGCTCGCCCAGCGGCTCGCCGACCTGCCGCTGCTGCGCCGGGTCACCGGCTTCACCGCCTACGCGGAGGGCTGGGGCCTCTACACCGAGCGGCTGGCCGACGAGATGGGCCTGTACTCGTCGGACGTGGCGCGGCTGGGGATGCTGGCGCTCGACTCGATGCGCGCCGGGCGGCTGGTCGTGGACACCGGCCTGCACGCGCACGGCTGGAGCCGGCAGCGGGGCGTGGACTACCTGCGGGAGAACACGCCGCTGGCGCTCGTCGAGATCGAGAACGAGGTCGACCGCTACCTCGCCGCGCCCGGCCAGGCGCTGGCGTACATGGTGGGCCGGCTGGAGATCCTCCGGGTCCGCGACGGTGCCGAGCGGGCGCTGGGCGACCGGTTCGACGTGCGGGCGTTCCACGACGTGGTGCTGGGCGGCGGCGCGCTGCCGCTGTCCGTGCTCGACGAGGTCGTCGCGGAATGGGTGCGCGCCCAGGGCTGATACCCCGCCGTGATACGCGGGAGTGATACCTGAATTGCTCCGAACGGGTGACGGGGGACTCCGGCGACGGAGTCCCCGCGTCTCGATGCGGTGACCGATCACCCGGCAGAAGGGTGAACCCGACCTGAAGCGCGACGTGCCCCCGACGGGATTCGAACCCGTACTGTGACTCTTTTAAGGAGCCTGCCTCTACCTATTGGGCTACGGGGGCAGCGGGGAGCTTAAGCCGTTACCCAGCGTTCGTGGGGCAGGTTCACAACAAGTCGCCCGCACGGCTCAATGCGTTCCGCTATGCGCTCATTCGGGTAATGGACCCGGCGCGCTCATCCCAAGTACGACTTCGTGATAAGCGTCACAGCCAAGAGTGCGTTCTGCCGATCCATACCGCAATGGTGCGGAGAAGCCGATACCAAAACGGGGAGTCGGAGCAACCAGATATGCGGTGCGCGACAAGTGACCCGCATCCACGCGGGTCGCACGCATTCGGACAACGCGCTGCGCGCACGGCGTGTCGCGGCGCCACCTCGTCCGTTCGGGGACACCGGTGCACGAGAGGGCCGGCGGCTCCGCGGTCCCGCGGAGCGCGGACCGGCGGTGGTGGGGGTGGTCGCCCCGGACCGCGGCGCCGCCCCGGTGGGACGGCGTCGCGCGCTCAGCGACCTCTGCCCGCACCCAGGAGCTCCTTGAAGCGCGCCGCCACCCACCCGTGCACCGCGCGGGACACCTGGTCGTCCCCCGCCCGGTGCTCGAACCAGCGCCAGTCGCAGTTGACGTTGACCTCCAGGAACACGTGGTCGCCGCCCGAGACGAGCAGGTCGAACGCGGCCACCTGGAGCCGCCAGTGCCGCGCCAGCGCCAGCAGCCGGTCGGTCAGCCCGCGCGGCACGTCGACCGGGCTCACCCGGACCGCGCCGGGGTCCACCCACAGCTGCGCCGGGTCCAGCTTGTCCACCTGGAAGGCCAGGCACTCCTCGCCGACCACGAACACCCGCAGCTCGGTCTCGGACGGCACGTACTCCTGCACGATCACCGGCGCGGACTCGGGCACGTCACCGGCGCGGCTGGTCTCCAGCGGGCGCGGGAACAGGCCGTGCTGCATCCCCGGGCGGGGTTCGAGCAGGTGGCGGCCGGAGGTCTTGACGATGCACCGCGCGCCGCCGGGGCGGGTGCGGCCGGGCCGGGTGGTCACCGCGGTGCGCGGCACCCGCAGGCCGAACGCGGCGGCGTCGGACAGCTGGGTGAGCCGGTCGAGGTGGGCAGTCGCGCGGCTGGGGTTGACGTGCGCCCAGTCGCCGCGGCTGGACAGCCAGTTCGCCACCGCGCCCCACTGGTCCACGGCGTAGGCGCCGGCGAGCGTGCCGGGCTCGACCGGGATGGACGCCAGCTCGAAGTGCCTGCGCCACACCAGCAGCGGGCGCAGCAGCCAGCGGTCCAGCTCCAGCAGGGGCTGGTCGGTGTAGACGGTGAGGGGGAGGTCCGTCGAGCGGTCGGCGTCGATGCGGGCCATCCGGATGCCCCGCTCGGCGAGCGCGATGGAGAGCTCGTTCATCTCCATGTCGGCCGCGCGGGCCAGGACCAGCACGCACGGCACCGGGCTGCCGTCGCCCTCGTCGACCATCCCGAGCTTGTGCACCTGCTCCTGGAAGTCCAGGTTCTTCGGCTGGGAGCGGAAGAGGTAGTCCTGGCCTTGCAGCAGCAGCGGGGTGGGCGGGACCGGCGGGACGG